>NZ_CBFHHE010000018.1:0-40780 GCF_965655635.1 Nereida sp. | reverse complement strand
ATTGTTGATACACTGATGCCACCACTGTCTGCGGCAGAGATGGTGTTGGGGTATGTGGCTGGTGCGATCGTGCGCGGGCTGATCGTAGCGGTTTGCATTGCCATTGTAGGTCTTGGGTATTTTGGTGTTTGGCCTGCGCATCCGCTTTGGGCTTTGATGTTCGTTGTGCTGGGCGGTGCTTTGATGGGCGGTCTTGGCATTATCGCCGGTACCTTCGCCAACAAATTTGATCAAATGGCAGCAATCACTAATTTCATTGTGACGCCGTTGGCGTTTCTTTCAGGTACATTTTACCCGGTTAGTGAGCTGCCGCGTGTGATGTATGTGGTGAGCCACGCAAACCCATTCTTCTACTTGATCGATGGTGTCCGATACGGTGTGTTGGGTATTTCTGATAGCTCACCTTGGCTTGGTCTGGGCGTGTGTTTGGCAACGACTGCCCTTATTTTAGGTGTCTGTTGGTGGTGGTTTCGTACAGGCTATCGGATCAAAGCTTAGCACGCCCCTCGCGCCATGCTAAAAGAAGTGCGCCAGTAAGAATAGTGATGGCCCCAAGGATAGAGATTGCGTCCGGCATGACGTCGAAAATCACTAAATCGTAAATGGTCGCAAAAACCAGTGTGCTGTAGCTGAAGACAACAATAAAGCTGGCCTCGGCGCGCTTCATTGCGTTCACAAAACATGTCTGGGCGCAGGCCATAAGTGCGCCAAGGGCTGCAAGTGCAATCAATTGCTGGACTGTTGGAGGCTGCCAAAACGCGATGACTGCAACTGATGCTACGATGCACCCGATAAAATTATTGGTCAGTAGAATTTGAAACATCGGCTCGCGTCCCGACAACCGTTTAATGAAAATCAATTCAACACCCAGAAAAAACGCGGCCCCAAGCGCCAAAAGTGCAGCTGGCTGGAAACTATCTGGTCCCGGACGCAACAAGATGAACGCGCCGGTAAGGGCGATTGCTGCCGCACTCCAACGCCATGGCCCAACTTTTTCACCCAGCAATAACGCAGCCAAAGCCATACCAAATACTGGATTGAGGAAGCTAATCGCTGTCGCGTCCGAGAGTGGGATATAGGCGACAGCAGCAAACATCAGGCACACCCCAGTGCCACCAAGGCTTGTGCGGCCAATGTGAAGTCCGATGCTTGGCTTTGTGTTCAAGTGCCGCCAAAACACTGGCAACGTCGTACAAAGTGCCAAGAAAGCAAAAACAAAACGACCGTGGGTAATTTGTACCGGGTGCAGCGGCGTCCCAAGAGAAGTTGCTCCAAGCGCTTTAGCCAGCACGGTAGTTGCTGCTATAAACATTGTGGCCGTTATCATCAAAACAACAGCCAACAAGTTTGAGCCATTCACCTCAGGGAGGCGGGGAGGGATAACCTGATTTGCGCTTGGGGATGTGTTTGATGTCATGCCATGGGGCTTGTCGCTTTTTGCCAGACCTGTCCACAATTTTGTTAGGCCGTCTCGGATTGTTTGCACAGGGCGTCGCAATAGAGAAATCCACAGTGCCTTTTTCCGCGCGTACGTTGGATACAGGCTGGTCTGCGGAGCGGGGCAGTTCACGTGGGTCTGGATCATAAGGGGCGCTTTGATGCAGGGCCGCGCGCATCATGCTGCAGCGGCGCACCCACAAGGCGAAACAAATTCCAACAAAGGTCGCGATGAAATACGTCATGCGTTCCGATAACATGTCATTGATTAAGAAATCGTTTGCCTAAGTCTTACTCAAGTCAGCACAGAGCGGCCTGCATTAATTATGTCTAACTTGACAGGTTCGCGGGCTTAGCCCATCCCTTGGCACTCGCATAATTCAAAAGGACACTATGCTATGATCCCGTCTATCCTTCCCACCTATAATCGTGCCCCTTTGACGTTTGTCAAAGGTGAAGGCTCTTGGTTAGTGGAAGCTGACGGCCGACGCTTTTTGGATATGGCGGCGGGTATTGCGGTGATGTCTTTGGGACACGGCCACCCAGCCGTTGTTTCAGCACTTTGTAATCAGGCTGAAAACCTGTGGCACACATCAAACTTGTATCAGATCGAAGGGCAGCAGACCCTCGCTGATAAGCTTGTTGCGCATACATTCGCGGACACTGTTTTTTTCACGAACTCAGGTACCGAAAGCTGTGAGCTGGCTGTCAAAATGGCTCGTAAGTATTTTCACGCCCGCGGTGAGGATCGGACAGAAATCATTGCGTTCAACGGCTCGTTCCATGGCCGTTCAAGCGCTGGCATCGCGGCAGCGGGGTCTGCGAAAATGACCGAAGGCTTCGGCCCTCTTTTGCCTGGATTTACCCATTTGGACATCGGCGATCACGACGGCTTACGCGAGGCGATCACAGATAAGACATGTGCCGTAATCATTGAGCCTGTTTTGGGTGAGGGCGGAATTATTCCTGTTCCTGAACAATGTCTTAAGGGTCTGCGCGACCTGTGCGATGCCACTGGTACTTTGCTT
The DNA here is from genome assembly GCF_965655635.1 of Nereida sp. Taxonomy (NCBI): domain Bacteria; kingdom Pseudomonadati; phylum Pseudomonadota; class Alphaproteobacteria; order Rhodobacterales; family Roseobacteraceae; genus Nereida; species Nereida sp. The sequence continues at coordinate 38,315 of NZ_CBFHHE010000018.1, read as the reverse complement.
ATCTTGGATGAAGTCCAATGCGGTGTCGGTCGTACAGGTAAGCTTTTTGCGCATGAATGGGCTGGTATTTCACCTGATATCATGATGGTCGCAAAAGGTATCGGTTCCGGATTTCCGCTGGGCTGTGTACTGGCGACGGAAAACGCAGCAAGCGGCATGAGTGCGGGAACCCACGGCAGCACGTACGGTGGCAACCCGCTAGGGTGTGCGGTCGGCAATGCTGTGATGGATATTATTGAGCAAAGCGATTTTCTTGATGAGGTAGAGCGCAAAGGTACCCTTCTGAAAACCTTGCTTGATGATCTTGTGGCAAAACACAGCGCTGTTTTTGAACTAGCGCGCGGGGCAGGCCTTATGGCGGGTCTTAAGTGTCGATTGCCTGTTGGTGATGTGCTTAGCGCCAGCTACGCCCAAGAGCTTTTGGTGGTGCCAGCAGGCGACAACACATTGCGACTTCTTCCGGCGTTAACCGTAAATGACACAGAGCTTAAGGATGCCGTCGAACGCCTTGATCGCGCAGCGGCCAGTTTGTTGGCCTAACTTCTTTTGTTTTCAAATATCCCAGTGGACTGGGGGCAGCGCCCCCGCTTCGCCACTTACAAGGGGAAAACCCATGAACCACTTTCTTGATATCCACAAAACATCCGCTGAAGATCTGCGTGCGATGATTGACAGCGCAAAATCGGTGAAATCGGCGCGCGCTGGGCTGCCCCAAGCCGCACCTGATCAGGATTTGCCCCTCAAGGATCGAATGGTGGCGTTGATTTTTGAAAAGCCATCAACACGGACCCGTGTCAGCTTTGACGTAGGCGTGCGCCAAATGGGTGGTCAAACAATGGTGCTGTCAGGGACGGATATGCAGCTTGGTCACGGTGAAAGCATCGCGGATACCGCGCGTGTTTTGTCCCGTTACGTTGATATGATTATGATCCGCACGTTTGAGGAAACAACCCTTTTGGAGTTGGCCGAGCACGCCAGTGTTCCCGTGATAAATGGGCTGACAAACCGAACACACCCCTGCCAGATCATGGCAGATATCCAAACATTTGAAGAGCATCGCGGCTCCATCAAAGGTAAGAAAGTCGTCTGGTGCGGCGACGGAAATAATGTTTGCGCATCGTTCTTGCACGCGGCGGGGCAATTCGGATTTGACCTTACTTTTACGGGTCCCGAGCCGCTTGATCCTGAGTCTGAGTTTGTTGACCTCGCACGCGCCAAGGGCAGCACTGTTGAGATTATCCGCGACCCGATTGAGGCGGTTCAAGGCGCCGATCTGGTTGTGGCAGACACATGGGTTTCGATGCACGACAGCCAAACCACAAAAGAACGCCGCCACAATCAATTGCGCGGGTATCAGGTTAATGATGCGTTGATGGCACATGCCAAAGACGATGCATTGTTCATGCACTGCTTGCCTGCCCACCGCGAGGAAGAAGCGACATCTTCGGTGATGGACGGAAAGAACTCGGTCATTTTTGACGAGGCTGAAAACCGGCTCCATGCGCAAAAAGCGGTCATGCGCTGGTGCATGCAAGGGTAAGCGGCGTCGCTTACCGTTTACGAGGCTTTGCGCGCAGGGTTGGCTCCGCTTGGGTTGGGTCTTCGGGCCATGGATGTTTGGGATATCTTGCGCGCATGTCTTTGCGGACATCCGCGTAAGAGCCGGCCCAAAACCCCGGAATATCCATTGTGGTTTGCAAAGGTTTTCGCGCAGGTGACAGTACAGTCACTTTTAAAGGCTTGCCGCCAACAGTTGGGTGTTTGGTGACACCGAACAGCTCTTGTAGCCTGACTTCAATTTCTGGATCAGCCTGCGAATAATCGATAGGCTGTCGGTCACCAAGTGGCGTTGTGAAATGCGATGGCACCAGCTGGTCAAGCGCTTGGGTTTGCTCCCAATTCAAACAATTCCGCAACGCTTCAAGCGGGTCAAAGGCCTTCCAATCCGAACTTGTGCGCACGCTTCCAAGGTAAGGCGCAAGCCAGTCATCAAGGGTGCTGAGCAAGGCGCTATCACTCAGGTCTGGAAAAGCGCTCTTGTTGCTTTCGCATGCCAAAATCACGCGGGCTTGAAACCGCTTCGCAGCTGCGGGCAGGTTCAGACCGATCATTCGAATGCCGTCGCACATCGCGCGGTTCATCTGTGCCACATCCGCGTTTTTCCAAGCGCGATCCTCAAGGATACAGGCCCCAAGTCTCAGCTGCTCGCGCGCCATCACGCGGCTTTTTCTGCGGGACCACTCACACACAGTATGCCACACAAATTGCTCGGGCATGATTGCGCGCAGTTCGCTTTCACTGATCGCAATGGCTTGGCGGGTCTTTGCATCACGCGGATTACCATCGGTATCCGTCACCACGATCAGCCGCTGTGTACCGATGGGATCACTGTCAGAAACAACAGCGCCCTTGCCACCAGACAAAACAAACCTGTGGGCTTGTCCCGCGCGCCGCAGGCCGATGCGGTCTGGATAGGCGAGTGCGGCCATTTGCGCCGCTGACAGCCCTTGGTCCGGACCCGCAAGCCGTGCAAGGCGTTTGGCCTCAAGCCGTGCCGTGGCCAGCGCGCTTTGGTTGACAGCGCGGGCGTCTGATCTTTTCGGGCCGCTCAATGCGCGAATGCGTATGGTAAGGTCAGCACCCGCACCATTAAAGCCGTTCATCAATATATCGCGCCCCGACAGCAGTGCAGCAATAGGGGCTGCACCTTTGCCTGCGCGCGCCACCATGTGAGCCAGCCGTGGGTGCACCGGTAAACGCAAGAGCGCGCGGCCATGATCCGTGATCCGTTCGTTTTTCAGGGCGCCAAGCGATGTCAAAAGAGCCTGTGCTTCGGCAAGTGCACCCTGAGGGGGCGACGTGAGAAAAGCCATATCTTCTGGAGATGACCCCCACGCGGCCAACTCAAGAGCAAGGCCAGCAAGATCGGTGGCTTCAATTTCAGCGGGCGGAAACGCAGCAAGCGCGCCGTGCTCCCCTTTGGTCCAAAGTTTGTAGGCCACCCCTTTGGCGACGCGTCCCGCACGGCCGGCTCGTTGGGTGGCTTCGGCCCGGGTCACGCGCTCGGTCACCAATCGCGACATGCCAGACGCGGGATCAAAACGCGCGCGCCTTGAGCGGCCTGCATCAACAACCGTGCGCACATCTTCGATGGTCAGCGACGTTTCTGCAATGGAAGTTGCCAGCACAATCTTGCGCCCTGTTTCGGCGGGCATGATTGCGGCGCGCTGCGCTTTGAAATCCATTGCCCCGTAAAGTTTGTGCACCGCACAGCTTTTGCCCAACCGGCCTTCAAGGGCGCGGGCGACGCGCGTGATCTCTCCCTGACCGGGCAAAAACACCAGCACACCGCCATCAGGTTGCTCGGTCACCGCCTGCACGATTAGATCAGCACAAGCCAGTTCAAGCTTTCTGTCTTTCTTTAGGGGGGTATCAAGCCAACGATCTTCCACGTCAAAAGCGCGCCCTTGCGAGGTGACGATTGGTGCGTCCAGCATTTTTGCAACGGGCTCCGCATCAAGTGTGGCAGACATTACGACCAGTTTCAGGTCTGGCCGTAGTGCAGTGCGGCTTTCGTGCGCAAGGGCCAAGCCAAGGTCCGCGTTGAGAGACCGCTCGTGGAATTCATCGAAGATCAGCGCGCCAACGCCCTCAAGGCCGGGGTCCGTTTGGATCATCCGGGTTAGAATGCCCTCTGTCACCACTTCGATACGGGTGTTCGGGCCTGCTTTCGCCTCGCCGCGCATCCTGTAGCCGACCTGCTCGCCCACAGGTGCGCCAAGGGTGTCTGCCATACGCTCTGCCGCGGCGCGGGCGGCAAGGCGGCGGGGTTCAAGCATGATGAGCTTTCCCTCAAACGCACCGCCTTGCAACAGGGCCAATGGAACCCGCGTGGTCTTACCCGCTCCGGGGGGCGCCTGCAAAACAAGCTGGCCATGCTGTGCGATGGCGGCGATCACATCGCTGATGACGTCTTCGATGGGTAATCTCATGTAGACTGGTTTACGGGGCAGGGCGGTGTGGCCACAACCTCAAACTCGCGTGGGCCGCCGTGTTGGCAGGTGCTAGACATAGGCGGCGCGTCGGGCCATGAACGGCGTATGGATTTGATAGCTGAACTTCCCAAAGGCAATCGGCGCGCGTTGGCGCGGGCGATTACGCTGGTTGAAAGCACACGGGCGCAGGACCGCGATGCGGCTTCGGAGTTGATGGCGCAGCTGCCGCATGACCGCCAAGCGCTGCGCATTGGTTTGTCTGGCACGCCTGGTGTCGGCAAGTCGACCTTCATCGAAAGCTTTGGCTTGCATTTAACAGCGCAGGGTTTGCGTGTGGCGGTGCTTGCGGTGGATCCCAGTTCGGCGCGTTCAGGCGGTTCGATCCTTGGCGACAAGACCCGCATGGAACAATTGTCCCGCGATCCGAACGCCTTTATCCGCCCTTCGCCGAGCCAAACCCAACTGGGTGGTGTTGCGCGGCGCACTCGCGAGGTTGTGCGATTATGCGAGGCTGCGGGCTTTGATGTGGTGTTGATCGAGACAGTGGGCGTCGGGCAATCCGAGACGATGGTCGCGGATATCTCGGATGTTTTTGCGCTTTTGATGGCACCTGCGGGGGGCGATGAATTGCAGGGCGTAAAGCGCGGCATCATGGAAATTGCTGATCTGGTGATTGTGAATAAAGCCGACGGTGATTTGAAGGCGGCAGCAAAGCGCACGTGCGCAGATTATGCCGGCGCGCTTCGGCTGTTGCGCAAGCGAAGTGGCGACCCGGTTGGATTTCCCAAAGCTTCAATGGTTTCAGCACTAACTGCCCATGGATTGGATGAGGTCTGGGCCGATATCAAAGCCCTGCGTGATTTCAGACAGCAGTCGGGATTTTGGCAAACGCGGCGTCAGGACCAAGATCAGCGGTGGTTCGACCAAGAACTGCATTTTGGCCTGCTTGAACTTTTACACTCTGACCCGAAATCTGCCCAAATTGTTGAAGAGGCGCGTGAAGCGATTCACCAAGGAACCAGCACACCGGTGCGGGCCGCTGCACAGATTCTGGCCAGCTTTCGCAAAACCTAGCGTAGCTTGGGTGAAATAAGCCACCACATTCGGGGTGAAGGGTGGATTCAAGTCTTGACGCTTGGGTCGCAGGCTTTTATTGCAAGCCAATCGAATTTGATGGCCCGCTGCCACGCGCGGGTCTTATCCGTTTAAGAAGGGGATATCCCATGTCTCGCGTTTGCGAATTCACAGCTAAAGGCCCGATGACTGGCAACAACGTCAGCCACGCCAAAAACCGTACGCGCCGTCGGTTCCTGCCAAACCTTCAAGACGTGACACTGCGTTCTGAAACACTTGGTCGCGACTTTAAATTCCGGGTCAGCGCCGCTGCCCTGCGCACTGTTGATCACCGCGGTGGTCTGGATGCGTTCATGGCAAAAGCAAAAGATGCTGAGCTTTCTGCAAGCGCGTTGAAGCTCAAAAAAGAAATCATGAAAGCCACAGCAGCAGCCTAAGCTTTTTGATTTTGACGAATTTAGCCTCGCATGGGTTCCATGAGGGGCTTTTCCTTGAGCCATTACTCGAACATGCACGATCTCGATTGTAGTGCCACTGCTCGCGATGCGCGCTTTTGCCCCTTTTGAGGGCTGTCCAACATTGCTATTCACCACCGCATGAAACATATTTCCGCCCTTTTGTTGAGCCTGCTGCTGCTGGTCACTGCCCAAGGTAGCGCGTTTGCCCATGGTCGGATGATTGTCGCGGATCAATTCGTCATTTGCTCGGGTCAGACACTGCGCGTTGCAAATGTGGATGTGCACGGTAATGAAGTAAGCGTTCGCGAAGTATGTCCTGATTGCGTCCAGCTAAGTGCGGCTAGCATACCGGATGCGCCGGAGGTGGGTTTTGACGCTGAAGTTTGGCACGTCAAAGTACTCTCCGTGCGGCCACCATCGGTGTCAAAAGCGGCCCCTAAACGGAACAGAACCCGTGGTCCGCCTTTTGCGGTGTGAATTTTCTAGCAAATTTACATCTATAAGGACGACTGAAATGAAAAAGACACTTTTGACCACAGCTCTGCTGTCTGTGATGACGACCGCCTCGTACGCGCATATGATGATTGAGGATGCCTACGCTCTGGCGGCTTCACCAAATGCCAAGGCGGGCGCTGCGTTCATGGAAATCACGAACCACAGCGAAACAGCGGACCGGTTGGTAGCAGCCAGCAGCGACGTGGCAGCCCGCGTGGAGTTGCACACTCACATCGAAAAAGATGGGGTGATGCGCATGACCGAATTGGAAGACGGCATCCCGTTTGAAGCGGATGAAACGGTCTTGCTAAAACGCGGCGGAATGCACGTGATGTTCATGGGGCTGAACCGCTCGCTGAACGACGGGGACTTGGTTGAGGTCACGCTATCGTTCGAAAATACTGGTGATGTGACAATCGAAGTTCCGGTAGATCTGAACCGTAAACCGGATCCAGATGCCCATGGTGCGGGTCATTCGGGTCATAACCATTAAGCTCATCGCTGTACAATTACTGACCAAATGAAAAAGGCGGGCCTATGCGGTCCGCCTTTTGTCATTATATCAGAGAAGTGCTTTATGAGCAGTACGCCTCAGCCGTTTCGCCAAAGCGCTTGTATTTTTGCCAAAAGCTTTCGTGTATGCCGCGGTCCGATTGGCGTACGTCTTGGGCGCGTTGCGGGTCATCAAAGAACTTGGCCGCCTGCCGTTGGTCGCGCCGTGTCAGCGTGATGTCAGCCGCACTTTGGATGCAGCCACACAGTTGATAGGACACAGCCTCACGGGCTGATTGAAGACATGCGCTCTGGATGGGTTTTGCTATAACCGGTGCGGCCATACTAACAGGCAACGTCGCCGTCAGAGCGCTGATCAGCAATTGGTGTTTCATCTGTCTGCCTCGATCCAAACCGAGCGCCGTGATGTTTCACTATCCGCCCGCCAGGTTAATTTGTAACGTTCAAGTGCCACGTTTTGCACTAATTTTCAAATCACGATTGCACCGCCCCCTGCGGCACGTGGTCAAGGCACATCAATTGCCATTGACCCACATGGCATTCCGGCACATATCCTTTTGCCATGAACACAGATTTGTCACACATCCGCAACTTCTCGATCGTGGCCCACATCGACCACGGTAAATCAACTTTGGCCGACCGTTTGATCCAAGAGACGGGCACGGTACAAGATCGCGATATGAAAGCGCAGCTACTCGACTCAATGGATATTGAGCGCGAGCGCGGCATCACGATCAAGGCCAACACAGTGCGGATTGAGTACAAAGCCAACGATGGTGAAAGTTACGTGCTCAACCTAATCGACACTCCCGGTCACGTTGATTTCGCCTATGAGGTTTCCCGTTCCATGCGCGCCGTTGAAGGCTCGCTTCTTGTTGTGGACAGCACCCAAGGCGTGGAAGCGCAAACCTTGGCCAACGTGTATCACGCGATTGATGCGGACCACGAGTTGGTGCCTGTGTTGAACAAGATTGATCTGCCTGCGTCTGATCTGGACCGCGTTGCAGAACAAATTGAAGACGTGATTGGCATTGATGCCTCTGGCGCCATCGCTGTGTCCGCCAAGACCGGACAGGGCATCCGTGAGACGCTTGAGGCCATTGTGACCCGCCTGCCGTCTCCGAAGGGTAATCCTGATGGCACACTGAAGGCGATGCTGGTGGATTCGTGGTATGATGCATATCTGGGCGTGATCGTGTTGGTTCGCGTCATCGATGGCCGCCTGAAAAAAGGCGACCGTATTAAGTTCCTCTCAAACGGCACCACCCACCACGTCGACCGTGTTGGCGTTTTCCGCCCTGAAATGGAGCCCTTTGACAGCCTCGGTCCGGGCGAGATTGGCTTTTTGACAGCCTCAATCAAGCAAGTCCGCGACACGCGCGTGGGTGATACCATCACCCATGACAAGAAAGAAGTTGAGGCGTTGCCAGGCTTTAAACCTGCACAGCCTGTGGTTTTCTGTGGGCTGTTCCCGGTTGATAACGCGGAATTTGAAGACCTGCGCGATGCGATTGAAAAGCTTGCGCTGAACGATGCCTCTTTCTCGTTTGAGATGGAAACATCTGCCGCGTTGGGCTTTGGTTTCCGCTGTGGGTTCCTTGGCCTGCTGCACCTTGAGGTTATCCGCGACCGCATTGAGCGCGAATATGACATTGAGCTGATCACCACCGCACCGTCGGTTATTTATCATGTGTACGGGCGTGATGGCTCAATGATTGAACTGCATAACCCCGCTGACATGCCCGATCCTGCCACAATCGATCACATCGAAGAGCCGCGTATCAAGGCGACCATTTTGGTGCCGGACGAGTATCTGGGCGATGTGCTGAAGCTGTGCCAAGATCGCCGCGGTGTTCAGCAAGACCTGACCTATGCGGGCTCGCGCGCGATGGTGGTGTACGACTTACCTCTTAACGAAGTGGTGTTTGATTTCTACGATCGCCTTAAGTCAGTGACCAAAGGCTATGCCTCGTTCGATTATCAGATGATCGGGTACCAAACGGACCGTTTGGTGAAAATGTCGGTGCTGGTAAACGACGAACCTGTAGATGCGCTTTCAACCATGGTGCACACGGACCGCGCAGAACAGCGTGGGCGCGCCATGTGCGAAAAGCTCAAGGATCTGATCCCGCGCCATATGTTTAAAATCCCGATCCAAGCAGCGATTGGTGGCCGTGTGATTGCGCGCGAAACCCTGTCTGCGATGCGCAAAGACGTGACTGCCAAATGTTATGGTGGTGACGCAACGCGTAAGAAAAAGCTGCTTGAAAAGCAGAAAGCGGGTAAGAAAAAGATGCGTCAGTTCGGCAAAGTCGACATCCCGCAAGAGGCGTTTATTTCCGCTCTCAAAATGGACAACTAGACGCTGGTGCGGTTTTGCCATGCGGGTAGCACGTCGCCCGCTGCAGGCTTTGCCTCATAAACGGCTCTGGCAATTGCGCGGCTTAAACACAGCGCCGCGGCTTGCCCGATTTCAAAAAGCGCCATGCCATCAAGACTGGCGCTTTTTTCGTGTCCGGTTGAGACACCAAACACCAAGTCCCCATCAAACGGGCTATGCGAGGGCACAATCGCGCGCGCGATCCCATCATGGGCCGCGACAGCCATGCGGTGACATTGTGCTTTGCTTAGTGGTGCATCCGTCGCAACGATGGCGATCGTTGTGTTGGCGCGCGCGTCGGGTGGGCTGAGCTTGTGACTTTGGAAAAGCCCGTGGCCTTGCGTATCGGGTCCCATGCCCAAGCCGCCAAACTCGCTGTCGATCTCGAATAGTGCGGCCCAGAAATGTGGTCCTTCTGGGATGGTAACGGAGCCAACGGGATTTGCTGCGACCAACGCGCCAACGGTGAAGGGCCCACTTGCCCCTTCGATCATCATACTGGCTGAGCCAAGCCCGCCTTTTTCGCGTCCCGTCAGGGCGCCCGTGCCGGCACCAACGCTGCCTAATGCGAAGGAAGTTGATGCATTTGCATAGGCTTCTTTGCCCAATGATCGGTAGGGGTTGTCAGCCCAGTTTTTGTCACCGCCGTTGAGTAAATCAAACAGGATCGCCCCCGGCACGAGAGGGACGCGCGCGTCCCCGACTGCGTATCCGCGACCGTCCGCATAGAGTGCGTCCATCGCTCCCGAACACGCATCCAAACCAAAAGCGGACCCGCCAGACAAAACCAGCGCATCGACCGCAGCCACAGTTTTGTCAGGTGCAAGAAGGTCCGTTTCACGCGTACCAGGTGCACCGCCCATCACATGCACAGATGCGGTGAATGGTGCATCCGCGTAAAGAACTGTGCTTCCTGATTTAAGAATATCATCTTGCGCGTTGCCGACCTTTAGGCCAGCCACATCGGTGATCAGGTTAAGGGGACCGGTCTGCATGTTTCGCCTCATTTGATGTGCGGGACGGAAGGGTGGGCGCGGCGGCAAGTAGCGCGCGGGTATAGGGGTGTTTGGGGGACGTATAGACGTCTTCTGTCATGCCTTGCTCTACAATTTTGCCGTCTTTCATCACCATCACACGGTCCGTAATTGTCCGAACAACCGATAGACCGTGGCTGATGAAAAGATAGGCCAAATCGCGCGTGCGGCATAGATTGGCCAATAGATCGAGCACCTGCGCGCGGACGGACACATCCAGCGCCGAGACGGCCTCATCGAAAATAATCAATTCCGGCTCAATAATTAGCGCACGTGCGATGGCCAAACGCTGTCGTTGCCCGCCTGAAAATTCGTGGATGTATTTCTGCGCATCGTCGGGGACCAGATCCACATCGACGAGGGCTTTGGTAACTGCCGTCTTGCGGGCTTGTCCGGTCGGAGGGTGATCCAGCAGGTGAAACGGCTCGGTGATCAAGCGCTCCACTTTGTGGCGCGGATTAAAGCTGCCGTAGGGGTCTTGAAAGACCACCTGCATTTTCTGCCGGACCTTATGGTTCGGAGACTTGCCCGCAAAAACAGGTTCTCCGTCCAGGGTGATCCGTCCTGACTGCACATCCTCCAAGCCCAATATGGCGCGGGTCAGGGTGGACTTGCCGCACCCGCTTTCGCCAACCAACCCAACTCTTTCGCCGCGGTTCAATTGAAAACTTACATCGCTTACAGCGCGGTGCTTGCCGCGCTTTCCGAACAGTCCTGTGCGGGCGGTAGGATAGTCGCGAACAACGCCTTCGACGGACAAAAGCGGTTGTGTTTTCTGCAAAGCAGGCAGGTTAACCTGGTGGGTAGAAGCTGCAAAAAGTGCTTTGGTGTAGGGGTGCTGCATAAGTTGGAAAATGCGTTGCGTTTCACCCGCCTCAACAACCCGCCCGTCTTGCATGACAACGATCTGGTCAGCCATGTTCGAGACCAAGGCCAGATCATGGGTGATCATCATCAGCCCCATGCCAAACTCATCCACTAAGCCTTTGAGCAGATCTAGAATAGTCGCCTGAGTGGTTACATCAAGCGCGGTGGTAGGCTCGTCCGCGATCAGCAGTTTGGGCCGCAGGGCGATGGCCATAGCGATGACAACACGCTGGCGCTGCCCGCCGGATAGCTCATGCGGGTAGCGTGTCAGCGGAAATTGGTCATTAGGCATGCCGACGCGTTCAAGGGTTTGCGCGGCGCGTCGGTAAGCTTCGTGGCGTGTGGTTTTTTCGTGAATACGGATGGTTTCGCTGACTTGTGCACCGATGGTTTGAACCGGATTAAGGGCCGTCATCGGTTCTTGAAAAACCATGCCAATCTCGTTGCCACGTAGGGTGCAAAGTTCAGTCTCAGACGTCTGTAAAAGGTCACGGTCCCCAAACTTAATCTGACCAGTTGTGTAAGCGCCCTGAGGCAACAGTCCCATGATGGCGAGGCTTGTAAGGGACTTGCCAGAACCACTTTCACCGGTAAGGGCAAGAATTTCACCGGCCTCAATGTCTAAGGCGACGTTGTCCAAGATCGGGGTACCGTTGATCGATAGGTTTAGGCTCTCAATTGCAAGCAGGCTCATGACCGCGCGACCCGAATACGTGGATCGAGCAGGTCGCGCAGGCCGTCCCCCATCAGGTTTAGCCCCAAGACAGTCAGCACAATTGCCCCGCCAGGGATCAGTGCGGTGTGTGGTGCGATGCTGACGAGAGTTTGCGCATCAGCTAACATTCGACCCCAAGAGGCGGTGGGCGGCTGTGCGCCCAGACCGATATAGGACAGGGCTGCTTCAGCAAGAATTCCGAGGCTGAATTGAATGGTGCCTTGTACGATCAGCAAGTTCGCCAAGTTGGGCAGAATATGCTCAACCGAGATATGCGCGGCGGATTTACCACTGATGCGGGCCGTCAGAATGAAGTCACGCTCCCACAGGCTAAGCGCGCCACCGCGGGTGAGGCGGGCAAAAACAGGTATGTTGAAAATACCGATGGCGATGATTGCGTTGACCGCTGATGCGCCAAACACCGCCGTAATCAAAATGGCGATGACAAGGGATGGAAACGCGAAAATTAGGTCGTTTCCGCGCATCATAAACTCATCGATGAAATGACCACGCCGCGCGGCGGCCCACAATCCGAGGGGGATGCCTAAAACCATGCCGATTCCCACTGCCACAAGCGCCACAGCGATGGATGTTCGCGCGCCCATCATGATCATCGATAGGATGTCACGCCCGAAGTGATCCGTGCCGAGCCAGTTTGCCGCGTTTGGGGTTTTGAGTTTGTTGCCCACATCGAGGGCCAGAATATCGTAGGGTGTCCACAGGAACGACAGTGCTGCCGCAACCACAAAAATACCGCTGAGAACGACGCCAATGATTAGCCCCTTCATGATCGCTGCCTTAGGCGCGGATCAACGGCGGCATAGGTCAAATCCACTAAGAAATTTACGATGATAACCGAAAACACCAGCAGCATCACAACGCCTTCCACCACGATCAAATCCCGCGCAGATATGGCTTGGAAAATCAGCCGGCCCAAGCCAGGCAAGAAGAACACTTGTTCGATCACGATGCCACCTGCCAACAAGAAGGAAAACTGAAGCCCCAAGATCGTCAGCACAGGAATTAAGGCGTTGCGAACTGCGTGGCGCCACAGTGCTTGGCGTTTGCTAAGGCCCTTGGCGCGGGCCGTCCGAATGAAATCTTCGCCTAACATATCGAGTAATGACGAGCGCATCACGCGCGCAAGGATCGCTGCTTGGGGTAGGGCCAGTGCGATTGCTGGCAAGGTTAAGGACTTCAGTCCAAGCCAAAACCCCTTGTCCCACCCCACAAAACCGCCTGCGGAAAACCACCGCAAATTGATTGCAAAGATCAAGACGAGGATCATCGCAAACCAGAAATTGGGAATGGCGACGCCAAGTTGTGTTGCACCCATGATTGCCGTGTCGCCTGCACCGCCGCGGCGTGAGGCTGCAAAGATGCCTGCGGGAAATGCGATGAGTGTCGACAGAACCAGCGCGTAAACAGCGAGTGGCAGCGACACCCAAATGCGATCCGCGATCAAATCAGATACGGGTGCGCGGTAGGTGTATGAGGTGCCAAAGTCACCCTGCAACATCCCGCTGACCCACGTTAAATAGCGTTCTGGGGCAGATGCGTTTAGCCCCAACTCGGTGCGCAGTGCCTCCACAGCCTCGGGTTGTGCGTTGAGGCCCAGCATGAATGCAGCAGGGTCGCCGGGCACGATCTCGATGGTCAGAAAGATAACCATGCTGGCCACGATCAAGCTGATCACGAGAGAGGCACAACGGGAGAGGGCATAGCGAAGCATGGTGTAGGCGGGGCCTCAATTCAGGCAGAGAAAGCGGGGCCGCACAGATGTACGCGGCCCCGTTTGAAGTTTAGTTGGCCCAGCTAAGACCTGTCAGGTCAACCGCAGCGGTTGGTTGATTTTCCCACATGCCTTGCAAACCTGCTTTTGCAATCGTCGGATAGGCCAACTCAAAGAGGTAGCCGTTCACATAGTCCTCAGCAATGATGGTCTGTGCCTGCGCCATTAAGGCGGCGCGCTCACCGGGGTCTGTTGCTTTGTTCAGATCATCCATCAACGCTTGGAACGCAGGATTGTCATACTGGAAGTAGTAGTCTGGGTTGGCATAAATACCAATGTCCATCGGCTCGGTATGGCTCACGATTGATAGGCCAAAGTCTTTGCCGCGGAACACTTCTTCAAGCCACTGCGCCCATTCAAGATTGCTGATTTGCGCATCAATACCAACCTCGCGCAATTGTGCCGCGATGATCTCACCGCCGCGCCGCGCGTATGAGGGGGGGGGCAGTTTGAGGGTTGTGGTAAAGCCATCGGCAAAACCTGCTTCAGCCAGCAGTTTCTTGGACAGCTCAGGATCGTATTGCGAGTTGCCAGTCAGATCGACGTAGTTAGGGTTGTGCGGTGCGAAGTGCGTGCCGATTGGCGTACCTAGCCCAAACATTGCCCCGTCAATAATGGCTTGGCGGTCAATCGCGTGCGCAACTGCCTTGCGGACCAGCTTATTGTCAAAGGGCGGCATTTTGTTGTTGGTCGACAAAATTGTCTCGCCTTCGGTGTTGCCCTTTAGGACCTGAAAGCGTGGGTCTGCTTCAAATTGTGGGATGTTTTCGGGCGCGGGGAAACCTGCAAAAGCGTCGACATCTTCTGCCATCACGGCGGCGAATGCGGCGGTTGGGTCAGAAATGAAACGGAACGTTGCGTTTTGAATGGCAGGTGCGTCGCCCCAATAATCAGCGTTGCGGGTCAGCTCAAGGCGGTCACCCTGCACCCAGTCCACAAAGCGGTATGCTCCGGTGCCTACGGGTGCGGTCGCGTTTGTCTCTGCGCTTTCGGGCGCCACGATTACGGCATCACCCCACGCCATGTTGAACAGGAAATTTCCTGTCGGCTGGCTAAGTGTGACTTTGACGGTTGTAGCATCAATCACGTCAACCGCAGCGATATTGGCAAACAGCCCTTTTTGGGCGTTGGTGCTGTCCTCGGCACGGGCGCGGTCAAGGCTGAATTTGACGTCCTCTGCATCCATCGTCGTGCCGTCGTGAAATGTCACACCCGTTTGTAGGTTGAACGTATAGCTGAGCCCGTCTGTGGAAATGTCCCACGATTTGGCAAGGCCGGGTACAACTTCCCCATCTGACATGAACCGTGTCAGCCCTTCAAAAACGTTGGAATACATGACGCTATCAATGGCTTGAGCAGCGGCACCCGTCGGGTCGAGGTTCGGTGGCTCAAGCTGGATCGCTATGGTCACGTTGTCTTGCGCATTGGCCAAACTCACCATCAGCGCAAATGCGCTAACGGTAATCAAGCCCTTATTAAAGATGGTCATGTGTCTCTCCCCATGTTGGTTAATTTGCCCTTTGACGGGGCATAGTCATCTTTTGGCAACAACAGCGCGGCCAAGCTGCGCGCCATCACCTTAATACTATCGATCATATCATCAACGCCCACGTATTCGTCCGGCTTGTGCGCCAGATCCAGAATGCCGGGGCCGTATGCAACACAGTTTTTCAGTTTGCCGATCCGGTCGATGTGCTTCTGGTCGTATGTGCCGGGCGAGGCGACAAACTCGGCGGGTTTACCCATCACATGCGCAATTTCAGCGGCTATTGTCGCCGCTACGGGCGCATCACGGTCTGTCATTGAGGGCAGAACATGGTTCAACTCGCGCATAGCGTAGTCAAAATCTGGCCGGTCGCGGCGCAGCTCTTCCAGCAGTTCTTTCACTTCACCGCGCACCTGATCCAGAGGCTCTTCGACCAAAAAACGGCGGTCAATGACAATACGGCAACTGTCGGGCACGCAGTGGCTGGGCAGGGCGGTGCTATCTTTCAGTGTCTCGGCCTGGCCGCCGTGAATGGAGTTGATGTTCATCGTCGATGATCGGGCACCTTCGGGCACCACGGGCATATCGGTGCGGCGCGCAGCCATGGCGGGAAACAGATTGCTTTCAAATTTGTCGAGCACAGCCCCCATGTGGCGCACCGCACAATCGCCTAAGAACGGCATCGCGCCATGGGCAATCTCGCCAAACGTCTCGATCTCGGCCCACCAGCCGCCGCGATGCCCCAGACATACGCGGTCTTTGTTGAGCGGTTCTGGGATGATGACGTGCTGCACCCGATCGGGGGTGAAGTACCCTTTTTCGGCCAGATATGCGACGCCGCCATAGCCGCCTGATTCCTCGTCGGCAGTGCCAGAGATTTCAATCGCTCCGTGAAAATCTGGAAATACTTCGATGAAAGCTTCCGCCGCGATGATGGAAGCGGCTAGTCCACCTTTCATGTCACACGCGCCTCGTCCGTAGATTTTGCCGTCGATATGCGCGCCGCCAAAGGGGTCTTGCGTCCATCCTTTTCCGACCTCAACCACGTCTGTGTGCGAGTTGAAATGAACGCAGTCGCCTGTGTGCTTTCCATCCCGTCGGGCAATTACATTCCAGCGCGGATAAGCCTCACAATCGCCGGGGGTGTCGTAGGCGCGGGTCAGCTCAACATCAAAACCCGAAGCGCGTAAACGGGTTGCTAAAAACTCACAAATATCGCGGTAGTTTTCACCAGGTGGATTCAGCGTTGGGATGCGGATAAGATTGCCTGTCAGCTGGATCAGATCGTCACGCTTGCCCTCGATAACTTCGGTAAGTTGGGATAGTGATTTGCTTTGCTGATCCATTCTTTGAGTATGACAGCAAAAAACACGGTATCAATACCGTATAAATGCGGGTAGCTAAAAAACATGCAGAGCGCTGACATTCAAATTGCTTTTGACGCGGCTCCCATCGGGCTGGTGCTATCCGAGGGGCGTGTCATTCGTGCCTGCAATGAAGCATTTGCAACACTTGTAGGGTATTCCAAAAATAGCTTGGTGGGCCAGTCTTTTCGTATGTTTTACGGCTCAGACGCTGAGTTTGAGGCGATCCGTGATATTGGTCTTCCTGCGCTGCAAACAAGCGGTACCTACAGCGATGAACGGCTCGTGCTCCATAAAGATGGTCACACGGTTTGGAGCCGTTTTCGCGCCCGCAGCCTGACGCCGGATGATCCGCTTGCGCGGCTGGTGCTGAGTTATGCTGCCATAAGTGAGCGTTCTGATTTGGTTCAACTCACCCCGCGTGAGCGACAGGTTTTGGGTTTCATGGGGCAGGGGATGACGAGCAAGGAGATTGCAAAGACCCTAGGGCTATCGCCGCGCACCATCGAGGATATCCGCGCGCGAATGATCAAACGCCACGGGGTTAAACGTGCCTCTGAATTGGTCGCCCGCATGATGATGCGCGGTAAATAGGGCTGTAATTTTGGGCCTTCTCAAAACACATTTTCGCTAATGTGAAATGAGCCGCTGCAGGGAAGGTTTTGCTTGCGCTTGTGCTGAAACATAACGCCCTATAGCGTCAAATTACGTATTCCCTAAATGCTGAAGG
The DNA here is from genome assembly GCF_965655635.1 of Nereida sp. Classification (NCBI taxonomy): domain Bacteria; kingdom Pseudomonadati; phylum Pseudomonadota; class Alphaproteobacteria; order Rhodobacterales; family Roseobacteraceae; genus Nereida; species Nereida sp. The sequence goes on along the minus strand of NZ_CBFHHE010000018.1, from coordinate 21,412 downwards.
ACCCGACAAAAATGGCGCGCGACTATTTGAAAAAAGCCGATAAAACCGCGGAAACTGGGGCGTCTGACGTACGCGATACGGTTCAGGAAATCCTGTCGAATATTGAGGCCGGTGGTGATGCGGCGGCTTTGGAATATGCGGCCAAATTTGACAATTATGATGGCCCGGTTTTGCTTAGCGACGAAGATATTGCGGCAGCCTCCGCGAAGGTTTCTCAAAAGCTGAAAGGTGACATTGCGTTTGCTTATGAGAACGTGCGCCGTTTTGCTGAAACACAGAAAAACACAATGAAAGACGTCGAACTTGAGGTGCGCCCTGGCTTAATCGCGGGTCAAAAGGCTATTCCGGTCAATACTGCTGGCTGCTACGTGCCGGGCGGGCGTTACAGTCACATTGCAAGTGCTATCATGACCGTGACGACGGCAAGCGTGGCTGGATGCAAAAACATCACTGTTTGTTCGCCGCCCCGCCCCAATGAAGGTATCGCACCTGCTATTATTTATGCGGCTCAGCTGTGCGGCGCGACGCGCATTTTGTCGATGGGTGGCGTGCAGGGTGTAGCGGCAATGACGTTTGGCCTTTTTGGTCTGCCAAAAGCTGACATTTTGGTTGGTCCCGGCAATCAGTTCGTGGCTGAAGCCAAGCGCATTTTGTTTGGTCGCGTGGGTATTGATATGATTGCTGGCCCAACAGATAGTCTGATCTTGGCTGATGAAACTGCTGATCCGTTTATCGTGGCGACAGACTTGGTGTCACAGGCCGAACACGGGTATAACTCGCCGGTTTGGTTGGTCACAGACAGTCGCGAATTAGCGCATAAAGTGATGGATTTGGTGCCGGGTCTTATTGAGGACTTACCAGAGCTAAACCGCGATAACGCCTTTGCGGCGTGGCGTGATTATGCCGAAGTGATCGTTTGTAATGATCGCGAAGAAATGGCGGCAACATCCGATGACTACGCGCCCGAACACCTGACGGTGCAGGCTGCTGACATTGATTGGTGGCTTGATCGGCTGACGTGCTACGGGTCGCTCTTTTTGGGCGAGGAGACGACTGTTTCGTTCGGTGACAAAGCATCAGGAACCAACCATGTTTTGCCAACTTCTGGCGCTGCGAAATATACAGGCGGGCTGTCCGTTCATAAGTACATGAAGATCGTCACATGGCAGCGCTCAACCCGTGAGGGAGCCAAGGATGTTGCGATTGCAACGGCACGAATTTCACGGCTTGAGGGTATGGAAGGGCATGCGCGGTCTGCGGATGTACGCCTTCAGAAGTATTTTCCCGAGCAAAACTTTGACCTATCCGCGCAGGATTGAGCGCGCTAGCGTAGCGCCAATACTGGGCATTTAATTGTTCACGACATCGGGTGATCTGGGGGCAGGGGCGATGAAAGCATTGATCTATGAAGGTGTTGAGGCAGTCGCTTTGCATCAGGTCCCCACCCCTGTTGCCACCGCCGGTGATGTCTTGATCAAAGTTGCGGCATGTGGGCTATGTGGATCGGATATGCATGCATATTTGGGCCATGATGCGCGCCGCCCCGCACCGTTGATCCTTGGGCATGAGGTGGCGGGGATCGTTGTTCGCGGTGATATGGATGGGCGTCGCGTGACGGTAAACCCGCTGGTCACATGCGGTGCCTGTGAAGCGTGCCTTAGCGGGCGGACTAATCTATGCGCTGAACGTCAGATCATTTCGATGCCGCCCCGCCAAGGTGGGTTTGCCGAGTGGTTGACGATGCCCGCGCAAAATTTGGTTACAGTACCTGATCATATCAGCCTTCCCGTGGCCTCGCTGGTAGAGCCGCTTGCGTGCGGTTGGCACGGTGTACGGCTCGCGGCCGAGACGTTAGGCCGTAATCTTGCGACAGGTTGCAAGGGGCTGCGTGCGGCTGTGTTGGGCGGCGGTGCGATTGGCGTTGGTGCTGCGCTGGCACTGCACGCGTGGGGCGTTCGCGACATTACCGTGGTTGAGCCGAATGCAATGCGCCGCAGCGTTTTGAAGGATCATTTATCCGACATGACGGTTGTGTCTTCGGCAGATGATGTGAGCGACGTGGATATTGTTCTTGATGCCGTTGGTTTCGCGGCAACGCGCGCCACGGCTTGCGCGATTGCACGGCCCGGTGGTGTCATCATTCACATCGGGTTGGGTGAAGATACCGGTGGTGTTGATGTGCGGCGTCTGACGCTTCAAGAAATCCGCTTTATCGGGACCTACACCTATACGGATGGTGATTTTGAGGCCACGGCCGATGCGCTTTTTGCGGGTCGTTTGGGTGATTGTTCATGGATTGAGACACGGGGCTTAGCCGATGGCGCCAAGGCGTTTGCTGATTTGCGTGCAGGCAAAGTTGCTGCCCCTAAAATTGTGCTTATCCCATGATGGACCGAACTGTTCATAGTTATGAAGACGCGCGCAGGATGGCGCGCAAACGTCTGCCTTGGATGGTTTTTGACTATATTGATGGCGCCGCGGGACATGGTGAGGGCGAGGCGGCTAACCGCCGTGCTATGGCAGATATCCATCTACAGTCACGTGTGCTGCGCGATGTCCGCCACCGTGATTTAAGCACCACTGTATTTGATTGCCGCGCCGAGGTCCCTTTCGGCATCGCCCCGATGGGCATGTGCAATTTATCCGCGCCTAAGGCTGATGTTTTTCTTGCCCGTCAAGCCGCCAAAAGTTGTGTTCCGGTTGGTGTTTCCACTGTTGCTTCAACGGATATGGAGGCAATGCTGGTGCTGTCAGAAGGGCACGCATGGTTTCAGCTGTACTACAGTGGCGATGGATCTGGGACTATGGCGCTGGTCGAGCGGGCGAAGGCAGCGGGATATCGAACTTTGGTGCTGACCCTTGATGTGCCCGAGGTTGGCCGCCGTCCGCGCGAGTTGCGCCGCGGTTTTAAGATGCCTTTCAAAATTGGTGCCTCCCAGTTCATTGATTTCGCGCTGCACCCGCGTTGGTCGATCGCAACGCTAATCCATGGTCGTCCCGAGATGGCTAATTTTCAACGGGACGGGTTTACATTTGATCGCACCGAAAGCCGTGCAGGCGCTGATTGGGAAACACTCAAACAAGTGCGCGACGCGTGGCCGGGTAGGCTGGTGGCCAAAGGTGTTGTCAGTGTCGAGGATGCCGTTGCTTTGAAGGCGGCAGGTGTTGATGCGGTCCAAGTTTCGTCACACGGGGGGCGTCAGTTGGACGGCGGTGTGCCACCCATTTTGGCCCTTAAAGCCATTCGGGACGCTGTGGGGCCGGCGTACCCGCTCTTTTATGATAGCGGCGTTCGATCGGGCGAAGATGTGGCCAAAGCATTGCAGCAGGGCGCTGATTTCGTCTTCTTTGGCCGTGCAATGCAATTTGCAATTGCTGCAAACGGAGAAGCAGGATTGCAACAGTTTTGGGCTGGTGTCAGTAGCGATTTATCCAGCGCAATGGCGCAGATGGGTCACTGTGACATTGCATCCCTCAAGGCCAGATAGCTTGCTTTTGGCGTACGCTCCAACGTGTCAAAATCCACATGAACAAGTCCGAAGCGCTCCGCATATCCAAAGGCCCATTCGTAGTTATCCATCAAAGACCAAAATGTGTAACCGCCAAGAGGAACACCCTCGTCCATTGCTGATTTCGCGGCTAAGACATGCCCGTTTAAGTAAGAAATACGGTCTTGGTCGTTAAGCGTGTGTTCGCCCGCCATGCCATTTTCGGTCACATAAAGCGGTAGATCTTTGGTGTAGGTATCTGCGATCCATTTGAGCAGTTTGGCCAGATGGTCGGGGTGGATTTCCCAGTTCATGTGAGTTGTGTCTGCGCCTGTGCTGACGGCCTCACAAGATGGCCACGGCCCGTCTGTTTCGCGAAATGCTTTGGCTGTGTAATAGTTTACGCCGACCCAATCGAGAGGTTGTTGAATGAGGGCCATATCGTCTTGCCAGCCTGTGGGCAGATGCGACTCAAGACCTTCCAAAACTTCTTCGGGATATGTCCCCTCAAAAATGCCCTGCAGGAAAAACCGGTTGTAAATTGCCTCATAGCGCGCAGCCGCACGGGCACTTTCAACGCTGTCGTCTGCGGGCATTGTACCTTCAAAGTTGCATACAATTCCCACGTCTTTGACGCCGTTTTGTCGTAGCACCTGTACGGATTTACCGTGTGCCTTCAGCACGTGGTGCATGGCGCGCGCGGTTGCTTTTATATCTTGCAAGCCCGGCGCGTGGTGGCCCTCAAAATGTGACAGCCAACTGACGCACCACGGCTCATTGATGGTGGCCGTCGAAAACAACCTATCGCCCATACGCTTTGCGATGACATCGGTGAACTCTGCGAACCAATCCGCGACGTCAGCGTTCTGCCAGCCGCCCAATGCGTCAAGGGCAGCAGGCATTTCCCAATGATAGAGGGTCGCCATGGGTTTGATGCCGCGCTCCAGCATGCCGTCGACCAAGCGGTCATAATAGTCCAAGCCTTCTTGGTTTACTGCACCGCGTCCCTCGGGCATGACGCGCGCCCAACTGGTGGAAAATCGATAGCTGTCAAAGCCCGCAGCTTTGATCAAATCAAGGTCTTCTTGCCAGCGGTTGTAGTGGTCACATGCAACGGCTCCGTCGGTGCCATCGAGGATTTTGCCGGGCTTTGCGGCAAAAGTGTCCCAGTGAGTTGGGCCAGAGCCGCCAAAGCTGTGACCTTCAATTTGATAGGATGAGGTTGCAGTTCCGAAGATGAAATCTTGCGGAAAGTCAGACCGTTTGAATTTCATCATTTTTAAGCCTCGCGGCGGGGCATGCCCGCCAAATTGGGTCCTGTTGATCCGCCGACAACCAGTTCGGCTTCCCATAACTCTGTGACGACTGGTGCATCATCTGCGGCTTCAATCTGGTCGATTAATAGCGCACCGCAGCGCCGTCCCGCATCGCGCACCGACGAACGGATTGAGGTGAACAAAGGCGCACCGCTACCGTTTGGAAAGTATGACAAGGCGTCATCAAAACAAATAACGGAAAGGTCCCGCCCGATCTTGAGGCCCAGCTCATGTGCGGCCCGTTGTATTCCTAAAGCGGGGATCAACGCAGATGCCACAATTGCTGTTGGCGGTGCGTCGAGCGCCATAAGCTGTAGCGTGGTTTCAAAACCGTAAGGTTCGGACATCTCTTTGTTGTGCATAAGCGAAGGATCAATTTCCAGTCCGCGCTGTTCGTGGGCAAGGGTAAAGCCTTCCCGCCGGCGGATCGCGAAATCCATGCTTTCGTCACCGTTCAAAAGCGCAACTCGCGTATGCCCCAAATCAAGCAGCAGGTCCGTCGCGCGCTTAAATGCTCTACGATTGTTCACATCAAGCCAGCTGTAGGGCTGATCACAATTGCTCGACCGTCCATGCACGACAAACGGCACGTTGAGGTCATTCAATAGTTTAATGCGTTTGTCATCGTGCGAGGGGCCGTGCAGCACAAAGCCATCCACAGCGCCAGTGTTAGCCAGCCGTTCGTACGTGCTAAATTCGTCCGCGTCGTTAACGGTGACCATGCGAAGGTCATAGCCTCGCGCTGAGTATGTTTCACTGGCACCAGCGATAAAATCGGCAAAAATTGTATTTACCAATTCGTGCTGCGCGGTGCGTGGAAAAACGTGCCCAATGGACATGGCGCGGCCTGTTGCAAGTGCTTTGGCCCGCGAGTTGGGCAGGTAATTGTGCTCTTTGGCGGCTGCGACAACGCGTACACGGGTCGATGCTTTTACATCCGAGTATCCGTTCAATGCTCGGCTTACAGTTGTTTGTGAGAGGCCTAGGTGGGCCGAGAGTTCTTTAAGATTCATGGGCTATATATTTATGAAAGCGCTTTGAGATATATTATGTTGGCTCTTTCAGCGAAGTCAAAGATAATAACTGAATTTGAAATAGTTGATTTGTTTGCTTGACTCATGTTTGATGTTTTGCCAAGGATGAAACATCCAAAGCGCTTTGAAGTTTAGCGAGAGTGCGTTATGGTTGGTTCATCGAAGAAGCGTTTGACTTGAAGCAAGTTGGTCGCGAGGTCGTTGGGCCTTTTTGAATGGATGCTTCACTTGGCGTCGTGACTGATAGTGCTGGGCGTGAGAGAAAATATAATCAACCTAGCGAGTGTACGTTTGTGCATCCCATGCTAACATAAATGACAAGACAATTCTGGGAGGAAAAAAATGTCTTTTACTAAATCACTTTTGAGTGCGACAGCAATAGTGTCGGCTTCGGTTGCGTTCGCAGGCGCAGCTGCCGCCGGGTCACATTCTGACGTTTGTGCAACACCATCCGCGATGGGCAATTTGGGCAGCTTCGAGGGTGAAGTAGTCACGATGATGGGCTCTATGCAGGGAAAGGATGAGGAAAATTTACTTGCAATGGCAAGTTGTTTTGAAAAAGCGACTGGAGCGCAGGTTAAATATTCAGGATCTCAAGACTTTGCAGCTTTGATCGTTGCGGATCTTCGGTCCAACAACGCTCCAAACATTGCGATTTTCCCGCAACCTGGATTAGCAGGTGATATGGCGGCTGATGGACACTTGACACCGTTGGGTGCGGACGCTGCAGCATGGATGGCTGAAAACTATGGCGCCGGACAATCCTGGGTTGACCTGGGAACGTACGCTGATCCCGACGGCAACGATCAGTTCTATGGCTTTGCATTCAAGCAGGACTTGAAATCATTGGTTTGGTACTCACCAGAGCAATTCGAAGATAATGGCTATGACATTCCAGCTACCATGGAAGATTTGATAGCCCTGTCCGATCAAATGGTCGCGGATGGCAACACTCCATGGTGTATTGGTGTCGAATCAGGCAATGCGACTGGATGGACTGCGACAGATTGGATGGAAGACATCATGTTGCGCACGACGTCACCTGAAAACTATGATCGCTGGGTGTCAAATGATCTGCCATTCAACTCTCCAGAAGTAATCAACGCGATGGACGTTTATGGTTCATTCTCTCGTAATGATGACTATGTGGCCGGTGGCGCGTCATCAGTTGCAACAACGTTTTTTGGTGACGCACCAAAGGGTTTGTTCTCCTCACCTGCGTCTTGCATGATGCACCGCCAGGCGTCTTTTATCCCGGCATTCTTTCCTAAAAAGGGTGAAGAAGTAGCAAATGGTGAAGCTGATTTCTTCTACTTCCCGCCCTTCGCTTCTTTGGATTTAGGCAACCCGGTGTTGGGTGCTGGTACACTGTATACCATGACCAAGGATAGCCCAGCAACACGAGCGTTTTTTGAGTACCTGCAAGAAGCTCGCGCGCATGAAGTGTGGATGTCACAAGGCTCATTCTTAACAGCACACAAAGGTGCAAGTTTAGATGCGTATGCATCTGATGCACAGCGCAAGCAGGGTAAAATTCTGACAAATGCGACGACGTTCCGTTTCGATGCTTCTGACCTGATGCCGGGCGCGATTGGCGCCGGTGCGTTCTGGTCAGAGATGACTGCTTTTGCGAATGGTCAAGATTCCAAAACAACGGCTGATAACATTCAGGCCGCTTGGGACGCGATTAAGTAAGTTTTCTGTTCGCTTTAAAATAAAGTTGCACGGCATTTGTCGTGCAACTTAGTAGAAAACTCTTTTCAAATTTAGGCATTGCTATGAGTTCTATGAGAACGGTTATCGCCAGCAACGGGCTTGCGATTGCACTGACGGTTATAGTCATTTTGCCAGTCACTGGCATCCTCGCTTTCGCTATTAGTGCACCTCTAGACGCATTAATGGCAAATTTTGGAACTTGGCTTCACCAAGTCGGTCAATGGTCGCTTCCATTGGTGGATACCGAAGAACGTTTCGCTAAAATTGGATTTGCACTGCGATCAATCGTGATCGCTGTGGGGCTTTCGTTTTTGTATTTTGGTATCACTAATTGGCTGAATGCTGGCTTGGCTCGGGTGCGGACTGGTCGCGACGTCGGTCGCCGAGCGGCAGTAATTGAAGCGATACAGCCTTGGGTCTTTGTGGGGCCTGCATTAGTCTTACTACTTCTATTCCTCCTTATTCCTGCAGTTTCGACTGTTAGCCTCTCGCTTCAAGACAGTGATGGGGCGGCTACCCTTAGCAACTATGCATTTTTGTGGGACAGAAGTGCGCTTGGCTATGAACAGATACGTTACGCATTGCGCAATTCCATTATGTGGTTGGTCCTTGTACCGACGGTATGTATTTCACTTGGTCTGTTGATTGCAGTTTTGGCAGACTCAACTCGCTGGGGCATTGTCGCTAAGACATTGATTTTTGTTCCGATGGCTATTTCGTTTGTTGGGGCTGCAGTCATTTGGCGTAACATTTTTGCTGGTGGTGGTATCGAGGCGCAGCAGACCATAAACGGGCTGACTCCGTCTTACCAAATAGGCCTATTAAAAAATCTCTTGGGTCATTCGCCGTCCTACAACGAACCGCTTTATGCAATTGAATTCTGGGGTAATTTTTTCCTCATGTGGATTCTAGTTTGGGTTCAAACGGGCTTTGCTATGATAATTTTTTCTGCTGCTCTTCGTGGCGTTCCAGAGGATACCATCGAGGCAGCTAAAATTGATGGCGCCAACCCAATCCAAATGTTTTTTCGGATTAAACTTCCTCAAATCTTCTCAACTGTGGTTGTGGTTTGGACGACGCTTGTGATTCTCGTCCTTAAGATGTTCGACATCCCATACGCACTTTCCTCAAACGACGATGATAAATTATTGCTAGCAACAATGATGGAAAATGCGCGTAATAATTGGTCCGTGGGTAACGATAACGTGGAAAACCTTTTTGCATCGATTGCGGTACTATTGATGGCAACTGTGGTGCCGAACATGATTTTTAACGCACGTCGTATTCGCCGTGAACAAAAAGAAATGGGGCACTAACTATGTTGACGCGTTCTTTAAAGCACATAACGCTTGCCTTGATTGTATTCATATGGGTGGTGCCCTTTATAGCTCTTCTGACCACATCGATGCGCTCTGAAGTGGCGTCTAAGACTTCTGGCTTTTGGCAGGCTTACACTCCAACAGAATTGGGTCATCGTTTTAGTACGCATAATAAGGGTAGCGACGCTTTCATGGTGTTAGAAGGCAACATCCTTGAGCGATTAAACAAAGACCGTGAAAGTTATCAGTTGTCGGGATCGATTACGTCGATCTTATTCAAAGGCCGTGTTCCAGACCCTGAAAACCCGGGAAAAACTATTTTGTTACGTCGATTGGTACCTCCAGGTGAGGTGATGGACGTACGCGGCGGTGAATTTATTTTTGATGAAGCAGGTGATTTTACGTGGACGTTTCCTGAAGCAACAGCACCTAAGCCCAAGAATTTAGAAGTGTTTTTGAACCAAGATCCCGTGTTTGGCGCAGATGCATTTGTGGAGGTCTTGTTTGAAAATAAAAATGTTACTAACGCGCTGATTTCATCATTTATTGTTACCATTCCAGCGACGATTATTCCGATTACAATTGCGGCTTTTGCCGCCTACGCGTTTGCATGGATGCGGTTCCCGGGCAGAGATTGGTTGTTTGTGGTTGTTGTGTCCTTGATGGTAGTTCCAACTCAATTGGCGTTCCTACCAGTGCTTCAGGGTTTCAGCGGAATTGCATCTTGGGCGACCCAGTTGAATTCATGGATGACAGATTGTGAACTTGATGGAACATGTCAGGTTGCTTCGAAAACCTTTGCTAGCCTTTGGATTACCCACACTGCTTTTGGTTTGCCGTTAGCGATATATCTGCTGCGAAACTATATCGTTGGTTTGCCACGCGAATTGTTGGAAAGTGCTCGGATAGATGGCGCAAACCACTTGCAAATATTTACCAAACTTATTGTTCCGCTCTCTGTACCTGCGTTAGCATCTTTTAGTATCTTCCAGTTTTTGTGGGTATGGAACGACTTGATCGTCGCCTTATACATTGGTCCTGCAGATGCTTCTGACCTAGTGTTTCCGATCCGTCTCCAAAAACAACTAGGGACGTTCCAAGATCAGCTGCACCTACTAAACGCGTCCGCAGTAATCTCAATGATTGTACCTGTTATCGTTTTTTTGTCGATGCAACGTTATTTTATCCGTGGCCTGTTAGCTGGTTCGGTCAAAGGGGGCTGAGCAGATGTCGGAACTAGCATGGTGGGAAACTGCCGTAATCTACCAAATTTATCCAAGATCTTTTCAAGATTCCAATAGCGATGGTATTGGCGATTTACCGGGCATAACCTCCCGTCTAAGTTACATAGCTGGTTTAGGTGTTGATGCGATTTGGATCAGTCCATTTTTCAAGTCTCCCCAAAAGGATTTTGGGTATGATGTGTCTGATTATTGTGACGTTAACCCGGAATATGGAACGCTGGAAGATTTCGATGAATTGATTGAACGCGCACATGAACTTGGCCTCAAGGTTATGATCGATATCGTACCTGCGCATTGTTCTGATCAACACGTCTGGTTCCAAGAAAGCCGTCAGTCGCGCGATAACGATAAATCAGATTGGTTTCATTGGGTTGATCCGAAACCTGATGGGTCCGCTCCAACAAACTGGTTGTCTTTTTTTGGTGGGCGTGCGTGGACATGGGAACCTCGCAGGCAGCAATATTATCTGCACAACTTTTTGCCCAGTCAGCCAAATTTAAATCACGCCAATACCGCAGTCCGCGAAGCATTGACAGATGTGGCTCGGTTCTGGTTTGGTCGGGGTGTCGATGGCTTTCGATTAGACGCCGTGCATACGATTAATGCTGACACTGCACCGTATCAAGACAATGAACCAAACCTCAGCTTTTCTCCCGGCGACCTGCCTCAACAGCAGCAACCATTTTTTCGTCAATTGCACGATAGCGCACAATTAAATCAGCCGTCCATACAGCGATTTTCTGAAGCCTTTCGTACAGTTGCCGACGAATACGGCGACAAGTTTTTGATGGGTGAATTGCACGGCGACGATCCTGTTCTTGCCAGTCAAAATTTCACCGCGCCCGGGCGTTTGCATGCGACATATAACTTCAACCTGCTAGCCTGGGCTGGGCTGAACGTTGCCGGCATAAAAAGCGCTATTTCTGATGCGATTGATGCGTTTAACGGCACGGGACGTTTGACCTTTGCCTTTTCAAATCACGATGTTCCACGGTCTGGGACGCGTCAACTTGCGCCACTGGGCTTGGGGGCTGACTGCCAAGAGGCGTTGCAACTACTACTTATGAAGCTGGAAACCTGTCTAATTGGATCAACGTGTATTTATCAGGGTGAAGAGCTCGCCTATGACGACGTTCAAGACATTCCAGTTGATCTTATGCAGGATCCCTGGGGCATCGAATTTGCTCCCGTTTTTCAGGGACGCGATACTTGTCGCACACCAATGGTGTGGCAAGCGACAGCGCCGAATGGCGGGTTTTCGGCTGGGAATTGTACTTGGTTGCCAATTGCAGAGGCACATCTGAAGCGGGCGGGGCTGGACGAAGCCGCTCGGTCAGCGTCAGTCTACAATAGATTTGCAGAATTTTTACGTTGGCGAAAGAGACAGCCAGCAATGATGACTGCCAATAAAATGACAGTGCTTTCAGGTGATGAGACTCAAATTATTTTTGACCGAGTTTCTGATGATCAGACACTTCGCTGTACGTTCGACTTTGAAAATTTGACCGCGGCTTTCGAGGAAATTTAAATGGCTCAGGTAGCATTAAAAAACGTAAATAAATCTTTCGGCACTATCCATGTTATTCGGGATGTCGATTTGGAAGTTAATAAAGGCGAATTTGTAGTTTTTGTTGGCCCCTCAGGCTGCGGTAAGTCCACACTTCTACGCCTCATTGCTGGCCTGGAAACAATTAGTGATGGACAAATTGTTATTGCAGATCGTCCAGTCATGGACCTTCCGCCGTCCGAACGCGGCATTGCAATGGTGTTCCAGTCGTACGCGCTGTACCCACACATGACTGTCTTTAATAACATGGCGTTTTCACTGGATTTACAAGGCATTCCAAAGAAGGAGATTGAAGAGCGGGTCACTGCCGCAGCTACAATTCTTCAGATGGAGCATTTGCTAGATCGTCGTCCTGCAGCATTGTCGGGCGGTCAGCGTCAGCGTGTAGCAATTGGTCGTGCCATCGTTCGTAATCCTGAAGTGTTTTTGTTTGATGAACCATTGTCTAATCTTGATGCAGCACTGCGCCATGAAACCCGGGTCGAGATCGCTAAACTTCATGCCCAGTTAGGGGCTACAACCATTTATGTGACCCATGACCAGGTTGAAGCCATGACCCTGGCGGATAAAATTGTAGTTCTTAAGGATGGCGAGGTGATGCAAGTAGGATCTCCAATGGAATTGTTTAATTATCCGGCTAATGAGTTTGTCGCGAGTTTTCTTGGGTCACCTACGATGAATTTCTTCGACGGTATTCTGGGGCCAATCGCCAAGGGTGGTGATACTGCTGGTTTTATAGGCGCCGGAATTAATGTCAGAAAAGGAATACGGCTTGTTTCAAAAGAAAAAGCCGAAGGGGCTGAGGTGCGAATTGGCATCCGTCCACAGCATTTAACAATTGACCCAAAGGGAACAATTGAAGGTACGGTCTCTTTGATTGAACGCTTAGGTACTGAAACGGTAGTGGAACTGGTTTCGCCAGATGGGAAGCCTTTCCGCTTTGCGTCTCCGAAAAACTTGGATTTGAATGTGGGAGATACTGCGAACTTTAGCTTCTTGGTTTCGAAAGTGCATTTATTTTAACAGGTAATGCTATATCACAACCAATAACAGACAGTGAGATTTGCATGGTTAGGCCGTAGGGTCTATGCCGAGTGCAATTAGGTTTAGCCAACAACCATGGTGATCTTTGGGTTAGTTCTTGAGTGCAATGATCTTTGGTAGGTAGTGCACGCTTCCAGGAACCAGGTTGTGGCGTGTTTCATCGGCTCATGTGCTATGAACCTTTTTTCTTGGCAAAATCACCAAGACTGGAACCTAAGTGAGGTATCACTCGACGTCCGTGGTGCGGCTCTAAGTGAGGTCATAACTACCGACGCGCAGGCAGGTCTGAGTGCAAACTTAGGTGCGCCCAACAAGGATATGGTCTTTATCGAAATTGACACAGCTTTAATTTGAGCCGATTGCAAGGGATGCCTCACCGACCATCACCAAATGGCAGGCATTTATCAAGCGTTGCGCGATCAGTCTTTGCGCCTCACGGCGCCTGCTGCAAAGACACATTTGTTCGTTTAGGGCGGTTCGCGTTTATATTCAGCATAGGGTGGGATGATGCAGTTTAGGGTGTTTGATACTGGTTGGCGGTAACTCGTCATAGATTACTGGTCAAATACTTATGACCTGTTAGGGATAGAGGGGTGTGCAGCATTGTTGTTGCGCGCCCTTTTTGCATTTTATTGGATGTCGCAAATTGATGGCTTTTTGGGTGTAATTATGAAGCGTTCTTTGTTGGTTGCCGCAGTCGCATCTGTGTTTTGTGCGCCCGCGATCTGGGCGTTTGATCTTTCGGTCAGCGTTGAAGGTGGCGATGATGATCTGACCAAATCAGTGCGCGCGGCAACGCTTTTGCGTGACCTGCGCAATCGTGATGAAAACAGTGCCCAAGATATTTTAGGGGCAGCGCGGGCTGATTACGCACGTGTTGTGTCCGCCCTTTATGAAAACGGATTTTACGGGGCAGAGGTGTCGATCAAACTTGATGGTGCAGAGGCTGCAAGCATTCCTGCCGCTGTTGCTCCGCCCCAGATTTCTGAAGTGCAAATTACGGTAAACCCAGGGCCAAGTTTCGTGTTGGGAAAGGCTGACATATCCCCAATTGCGCCCAAAACTGAAGCGTTGGTTGGTTTCGAGACTGGCGCACTTGCGTCTCTTTCAAGTATCCGAACTGCCACGGAGCAAACCATCGAAGGTTGGCGCGCAAGGGGGCACGCCAAAGCTGATGTGGCGCGCCAGTCAATTACCGCGCGGCACAGTGAGGCCGTTCTAGATGTGGCTATTGTTATCAACAAAGGCCCCTACCTCACGTTTGGGGACCTGTTACTTTCGGGTGTGTCCGCTGTGCGCGCGGAACGGATCAGGGCGATCGCGGGTCTTCCAACTGGTACGGGTTTTGACCCAATTGAGGTGGCGTTGGTGACGGCACGTCTGCGCCGCGCAGGTGCTTTTGACACCATCGCACTAGTTGAGACGGATGACGCAAATGCAGACGACAGCCTTGATTTTGCCCTGCAAGTAAACGACCGCGCCCCGCGCCGGTTTGGTTTTGGTGTGGAACTGTCCAGCCAAGCGGGTGCTGAACTAAGCACTTTTTGGCTACACCGCAATCTTTTTGGTGGTGCAGAACGTCTGCGCCTTGGCGCGCGCGTGTCGGGCATTGGTGATACAGGCAGCGGCGAGGATTATGCACTCAGCGGTGAATATAACCGTCCCGCCACTTTTAACGAAGACACGGATTTCTTTGCAAATAGCGCACTCGAAGCGCTTGATACGGCGACGGTAAATGTCGACCGCTTTGCGCTTGAGGCAGGCATTCGTCGTTACGCGACGCCGAAACGAACTTATACTTTTGGATTGGGACTTGAGCGCGCCAGCACCACTGATGCGCGCGGCTCCGAAACCTACACACTTCTCACTGTGCCTTTGTCCGTGACTTTCGATTACCGCGATGAAAAACTTGATCCTCGTGACGGATATTTTGCAGATGTTGGGCTGATGCCTTATCTTGGGTTGGACGATACCACCGATGGGGCGCAGTTCTCATTTGATGGGCGGGCTTACAAAACAGTTGGGTCAGAGCGGCCTGTGACTTTCGCACTGCGCGCCCAGATTGGAGCGTTGATCGGACCCTCCATAGGGGAGGCCCCCGCCGATTTTCTCTACACATCGGGTGGGGGCGGAACTGTGCGCGGCCAAGATTTTCAATCATTGGGGGTGCCTGTGGGCGGTGGCTCAACGGCGGAAACGGGGGGCAAATCTTTCTTAGGTCTGTCGGCCGAAGCGCGTTTTCGGGCCACGGATACCTTGGGGGTTGTTGGGTTTCTCGACACGGGCATTATCAGTGAAGAAAGCACGCCTGGATCAAAGGGTGAAAGCCACAGCGGTGCGGGTATTGGTCTTCGCTATGACACAGGTATCGGCCCTATTCGCGTGGATTTTGCGGTCCCATTTGATCGGCCACGCCCAACGTCTGATTTCCAAATCTACATCGGTATTGGACAGTCGTTTTGAAGGGCTGGGGTTTAAGGAAGTGGGGCTTAAGCGGCTGGCTAATCGCATCTTGTTTGGCAATTATGGTCGCATGTAGCGCGCCGCTACATGCCCAAACGTCTGATGGAGATCGCGGATATCTGGCTGGATTGTTGGAAAGCAGTTTGGTTGGCGAGGGCCGCGAGGTCACGATCCGCGGCTTCAAAGGGGCGCTATCAAGTGAGGCCACGATTGATGAAATCGAGATCGCGGATTTTGATGGCACGTGGCTGCGGATTTCAAATGCAACGCTAGTATGGAACCGAGCTGTGCTTTTGTCAGGTCGCATCGATGTGGACACATTGGCCGCCGAGAAGATCGAATTATTCCGCTTGCCAAATGCTGAAGAAAGCGGATTGCCGGCTGCTGAGGCCACGCCGTTCCGCTTGCCCGAACTACCCGTTTCCATTGAAATTGGCAGTCTTACAGCCCGTGAAATCACTCTGGGTGAGAGTGTTTTGGGTGCGCCTGCGCGTCTTTCTTTGTCGGCTCGCGCTTCCTTAATCGATGGTGCAATCGATGTGACATTCAACGCCGATCGTACAGATGGGGAGAGCGGTTCATTCGAGGGGGCCGTTACATATGCCAACGAAAATGCGATGTTAGGTATAGATTTGCAGTTGGCTGAGGGGGAAGGCGGTTTGGCGGCCAAGGCATTGAACCTGCCCGAAAGCCCATCGGTCGATCTAACGATTCAAGGTGCAGGACCACTGGATGCGTTCGGCGCAAGTTTGGCTTTGGCCACAAATGGCACTGAGCGTCTTCGTGGTAGCATTACCTTAAATGCTGTTGGACATACACAAAGCTCTGAAGGTCTTGAGGTGGCGGACAGCGCATCTGATTTGGCTTTTGTGGCGCATGTTGCAGGTGATGTCGCGCCTCTATTTCTGCCGGAGTATCGGACGTTTTTTGGTGATGACGTTTCTCTTAAAGTTCGCGGAACGCGACGTGCAAGTGGCGCGGTTGAACTTGATACTTTGAACGCGAAAACCTCGGCCCTTGATCTAAATGGATCATTGCGCTTGAATACGGCTTTGTGGCCAGAATTCATTGATATAAATGGTGTCATTGAGACGTCAAATGGTGCTCGAATTTTGCTTCCAATCGGAGGCGTTCCCACAACTGTTGGTAGGGTGTCTTTGGACGTTGATTACGACAGTTCCAAAGCAGACACTTGGCGGGCGCGTATTGGGGTTGGACGTTTTGCGCGCGATACAGTTTTTGCGCGGCGTTTGGGCATCGAAGGCGGTGGTACACTTGTCCCCGCAGGTGCATCGATCGGCAGCATCGCCGGTGTCTTTGCGCTCGAAGCGCTAGACTTGGACGTTGGTGATGCTGGCCTTAACGAAGCCTTGGGCGAGACCGTTCGCGCATCCTTTTTTTCCGAATATACCCAAGGGCGACCTTTTGAGTTGAGCAATTTGACTGTGGGCGGTGACGAGTACGGACTGCGCGGAACTGCGCGTATCAGCGGTCTTGATGATGCGTTTGAGACCGTCTTTGACGTAAGTGCACGCGCAGATAATTTGGCGCGATTCAGCGCCGTCGCCGGTATGCCCCTTTCGGGTACTGCGGCATTTTCAATGACTGGGAATGCGGACGCAGGTGGTCGATTTTCTGTAGTAGCACAAGGTACTGGCAAGTCTTTGCGTATCGGTGAACCGATGGCAGATGCGTTGTTGCGCGGGACTAGCGAGGTCAGTGCAAACTTGCGCCGTGATGAGGCGGGAACCCGACTTGAGACGTTTTCCCTGCGAAACCCGCAGCTCTCGGCCGAGGCTACGGCATCGCTTTCAAGCATAGTCTCTTCTGCTAATTTTGATGTAACGCTTGCGGACCTTGGCCTTATCATTGCGAACGTCTCTGGCCCGCTTAGCGTTACTGGTTCGGCAGATAGTGCTGGTGGCGATTGGGAGGTTACCACCGCGCTTTTGGGACCTGCTGGAGCCCGCGCAAACACCCAAGGATCGGTCAGCCGAAACGGTATCGCTGATCTGGTAATCGACGGGATAATTCCGCTGCAATTGGCCAATCCGTTTATTGAACCACGCACTATTCAGGGACGCGCCGACGTGGCCGCGCGGCTGCAAGGACCATTGGGGCTTGCAGCTTTGAGCGGTGTGATCGACCTGAATGATCTACGTGTTTCCGCACCAAGCGTTGGTATCGCGCTGACACAAGGTATGGGTCAAATTCGGATCTCTCAAAGTACTGCACAAGTTGAGCTGCGCGCGCAGGCCTCTACGGGTGGCGCGGCGCAGGTGGACGGCAGTATCGCACTTTCAAAAGGGCTGGGGGCGCAGCTGGATATTCGCCTTGAGGATGTTGGTGTTCTGGACCCAGACCTTTACCGTACACAGGTTTCTGGTGATCTTGATGTGTCGGGACTGTTGGCGGCGGGCCCGCGTATGTCGGGTAAATTGATGTTGGGGGAAACCGACGTCACGATCCCGTCTACCGGCCTTGCGCCTTTCGGGATTGTCCCTGAGATTGTTCACCGCGGTGCTTCTGCAGGTGCGGTGGCTACCCAGCGTCGCGCAGGCCTTACCCGTGCGGATGCGGTTGCCAAAAGTAACTCACCATTGCAACTCGACATCAGCATTGATGCATCGCAACAGATTTTTGTTCGGGGACGGGGTCTGGATGCGGAACTTGGGGGGCAATTGCGCATTCAAGGCTCGCCTAATGCGCTGGTCTCTGTGGGTCGTTTTGATTTGTTGCGTGGACGCCTTGATTTGCTGACTAAGCGGTTCGTCCTTGATGAGGGGTCGGTGCAACTTATTGGTGATTTTGACCCGTTCATTCGATTTGTCGCCTCAACAGAAACCGGAGCGGGCACGGCAAGCGTGATCCTATCGGGCCGTGCAAGCGATCCTGAAGTGACCTTTGAGGCGACCCCCGCAGCAGCTCCAGACGAGGTGCTTGCACAGATATTTTTCGAAAAGGGCGTGGATCAGTTGTCCGTGTTCCAAGCGCTGCAGCTTGCCACGGCAGTGCGCCGTTTGCAGGGACGCGGCGGGGAAGAAGTGGTCGCCAAACTACGGCGTGGCCTTGAGTTAGATGACCTTGATGTGTCCACTGACGAAGATGGCAGCGTCGCGGTGCGTGCGGGCAAATATGTCTCTCAGAACGTCTATACCGAAGTGGAAGTGAGTGATGAATCCGCAGTTTCTTTGAATATCGATCTGACGCGTAATCTGGTTGGTCGGGGCAGCGTGAGTAGTGACGGCAGGAGCGGCATCGGTCTGTTCTTTGAAAAAGACTACTAGGCTGACCACCCTAAATCTGGGTCGCAGCTACACATTTTTGTCATTTCTTCGTGCCAAGAGTTGCATCTTTAAGGGGTTAGGGGCACTGAAACGCCAGTCTTTTGAAAAGGGTGCCCATGCTTGATGCGCGCATACGTCTGCTGATTGACCCTACCCTGAACGCGGTGGGGCGTACACTTTCTGCGCACGGTGTTACGGCCAATACGGTGACGTTGGTGGGGCTTGGGATTGGCGCCTTGGCAGCAGCTGCAATCGCTCTGGGGGCTTTCTGGACAGGTCTTATCTTGCTGTTAGCGTCGCGCATCGCGGATGGTTTGGACGGCGCTGTTGCGCGAGCGAGTGTTAAGACCGACTTTGGTGGGTATCTCGATATTGCCTGCGATTTTCTCTTTTACGGCCTCATTCCAATGGCCTTTGTTTGGCACGATCCGTTGGCTAACGGTGCTGCGGGTGCGTGGTTGCTGACGAGTTTCTATTTCAATGGCGCCAGTTTTCTTGGCTATGCGATGTTGGCAGGCCGGCATGGCAGGACCACATCGGCGCAGGGGCAAAAATCACTTTATTATTCTAACGGCATTCTTGAGGGGACCGAGACGATTGTGTTCTTCGTCCTTCTTTGTCTGTTTCCAACTTATTTTACGATCGGCGCGTGGCTATTCGGCGGGCTGTGTTTTCTGACAGCAAGCTTGCGTCTTAGGGCTGCGTCACTGATATTCCTGTCACATACAAAGGACTAATTGATGAATATACTCCGTACCGCTGCGTTGGCATTTTGCGCGTTGAGCACCACAGCCACTGCACAAACTGACCCCAATAACTGGGATGCTGTGACGGCCGCAGCCAAGGGCCAAACGGTTTATTGGAACGCTTGGGGCGGCTCAACGCAGACCAATGATTTTGTTGCATGGGTCGGGGAACGCGTATCCGAAGATTACGGCGTTACACTTGAGCACGTAAAACTGTCCGACACTGCGGATGCGGTTTCGCGTGTCCTTGCCGAGAAATCAGCGGGCCAGAATGAGGACGGCGCGATTGATATGATTTGGATCAATGGTGCCAATTTTGCAGCGATGAAAGATGCGGATTTGTTGTTCGGGCCCTTTGCAGAAAGCCTGCCAAATTGGGCACTTGTAGATGCGCAAGGCAAATCTGTTCAGTCTGACTTTACGGTTCCTACCGATGGTATGGAGAGCCCGTGGGCAATGGCGCAGGTAGTTTTCATCCATGACACAGCAGACTTAGCTGCGCCTCTTGGATCACTGGAGGCTATTCTGGAGTGGTCATCTGCCAACCCTGGCCGCTTTACGTTTCCGCAACCGCCGGATTTCTTGGGCACGACATTCCTCAAACAAGCGCTGATTGATTTGTTGGACGACACAACCGTGTTAAGCGCGCCAGTTGGCGATAATTATGATGAGGTCACCGCACCGCTTTGGGACTTTATGGACGCGCTTACGCCGACTTTGTGGCGCCAAGGCAAAGCGTACCCCCAAACAGGACCGCGCCAATTACAATTGATCGCTGACAACGAAGTTGATCTGGCAATTTCGTTTTCGCCCGGTGAAGCCTCTGCGGCGATTGCAAACTTTCAACTACCAGACACTGCGCGTACGTTCGTGTTGGACAAAGGTACGTTGGGCAATGCGTCTTTTGTGGCCATTCCCTACAACTCAAGCAGCTCTGAGGGCGCAATGGTAGTGGCGAACTTCTTGATGTCCGCCGAAGCACAGACCCGTGCACAAAACCCTGATATCTTGGGCTATGGCACGGTATTGAATATGGATGCGCTTAGCACCGATGAACGCGCTGCATTCGACGCACTTGACCTTGGCGTGGCCACTTTGTCGCCAGCGGAACTGGGCACAGCCCTGCCGGAACCACACCCAAGCTGGGCTACACGTTTGGCTGATGATTGGACCGCGCGTTACGGTGTCGCGCAATAAGTATGGGTTTTGTGACCTCTCTTAAAACGCCCCTTTGTGGGGCGTTTTTTGCGCCAAGCTACGCAGGCAGAATGTTCTAAACATGCGTGGCGAGATCAGCATAAGATGGCTGCCCTTCATGACGGTGCTAGCCATGCTTGGCCCCGTTGTGGCCGGATTGCTTGGCACCATAGCGCCTGCTTTTGGGTATTTGCCAGCGGCCAATATGACCGAATGGACAGTTGCGCCATTTATGGGCTTGTTTCGCTGGGGCGGCTTTCCACATGCAGTGATGCTCAGTGTGACAACGGGATTTTTGGCAACGTCCGTGTCGCTTTTGATCACAGTTTTGATCATTGCAGGGTGGCACGGCACGCGGGCGTTTAGCCTGATCCGGCGTTTACTGTCGCCGTTACTTTCGGTCCCACACGCGGCCGCGGCGTTTGGTATTGCGTTTCTAATCACCCCATCGGGATGGGTGGCGCGCGCCTTTTCACCATGGCTGACAGGTTGGGACCGCCCGCCAGATGTGCTCATCGTTCAAGACCACTGGGGCCTTGCGATGGTCGTTGGCCTCGTTGCCAAAGAGGTGCCATTTTTACTGCTGATGAGCTTAGCAGCCTTGGGGCAAGTCAACGCAAAATCAAGCGCCACAGTTGCCGCCGCGTTGGGGTATGGGCGTGTAACCGGCTGGCTCAAAACAGTTTTCCCACGAGTCTACGCACAGATCAGGTTACCGGTTTATGTTGTTCTGGCCTATTCGATGTCGACCGTTGACGTGGCCATCGTGTTGGGTCCGAACACGCCGCCGATTTTGTCTGTTCAAATTGTTAAATGGATGTCTGATCCGGATTTGGCGATGCGACTTGAGGCGGCCGCAGCAGCATTGGTTCAGCTTCTACTGGTTATTGGCAGCCTGATCCTGTGGCGCGGCGGCGAGATTGTGATTGGCATGTTGGGGGCCAAGTGGGTGCTGCGCGGAACACGCAGTTATGGTGATAATGCTTTGCGG
>NZ_CBFHHE010000017.1:0-41300 GCF_965655635.1 Nereida sp. | reverse complement strand
CGCAGGTGCGGCGACAGTTGCTGGAACACTGGTGGTTTCAGGTGCAGTTGTCGCTTCGGCCGTGGGTGCCGCTGCGGGGCTAGCCGTGTCAGCGGCCGATGCGTCTTCACCGTCTTCCAGCAATACGGCGATTGCTGTATTCACTTTGACACCTTCAGAGCCCTCAGAGATGAGGATTTTGCCAATCACTCCTTCGTCGACAGCTTCAAATTCCATCGTGGCTTTGTCGGTTTCGATCTCAGCCAAGATGTCACCAGAGGCAACTTTGTCGCCTTCTTTAACAAGCCATTTGGCCAGCGTGCCTTCTTCCATGGTGGGCGAGAGGGCGGGCATCAGAATTTCGGTTGCCATAATTATACGTCCTCGCTTGCGTAGATATCTGTCCAAAGTTCGTCTACATGGGGCTCTGGGCTCTCTTTTGAGAACTCGGCCGCTTCATTGACGATTGCTTTGATTTCTTTGTCGACTGCTTTCAACTCATCTTCTGAGGCGTGCTTGCCAGTAAGCAGCATGTCGCGGATTTGTTCAATTGGATCGCGCTCGTCGCGCATTTTCTGGACCTCTTCGCGGGTCCGATACTTCGCGGGATCAGACATGGAGTGACCACGGTAACGGTATGTTTTCACTTCCAAAATGTAGGGGCCTTTGTCTGCGCGGCAATGCGCGACGGCTTTCTCGCCGGCGGCTTTGACTGCCAGAACATCCATGCCGTCTACTTCTTCGCCTGCGATGCCGTATGCTTGACCGCGTGCGAAATAGCTGGGTGACTTGGTTGAGCGTTGGGTCGATGTACCCATGGCGTATTGGTTGTTTTCAATGACGAAAACCGCGGGAAGCTGCCACAGCTCGGCCATGTTATAGGTTTCATATACTTGGCCTTGGTTCGCCGCGCCGTCACCGAAGTAGATGAAAGTTACGTTGTCATTGCCGTTGTATTTGTCAGCGAAGGCAAGACCCGCGCCAAGTGGAACTTGCGCTGCAACGATGCCGTGTCCGCCGTAGAAATGTTTCTCTTTAGAGAACATGTGCATCGAGCCGCCTTTGCCGCGGCTGTAGCCACCCTCGCGACCAGTAAGTTCAGCCATGACACCTTTTGGATCCATGCCACAGGCCAGCATATGACCGTGATCACGATACGATGTGATGCGCTTGTCGCCTTCTTTTGCGGCCGCTTCCAAGCCAACAACAACGGCTTCTTGGCCGATGTAGAGGTGGCAGAAACCGCCGATCAGACCCATGCCATAAAGCTGGCCTGCTTTTTCTTCAAAGCGGCGAATGAGTAGCATTTCACGGTAATGGTTAAGAAGCTCATCTGCTGAGACATTCGGTGTGGCTGGTTTCTTAGTGGCCATAAGGCTCCCTCCTTACACCCAAAGTCACGGGCGCAAACGCATATAGTTTAACATTAAACTATTTCTACATTAGGGGGTTTTGGAAATCAATAGGGGCAAAGTAGAGCAACGGAAAATGGGCATGAGTTCACTGCTGCGCGGTGAAAACAGCGCACATTACACTACGTATGGCGTGGTTTTTTGTCGCTCGGCGCGGTTGGCTTAGCGGATGACCATTTCGTCGCTGCGCACATATCCCAAAACATCACGGGTCTGCTCGTCCAGCAGATCAAGGTCTAGGTAGGTGTCTGACAGCCGACGGGTTTTATTCTGCAACTCAGCTACACCTGCCAAAAGCGTGTCCAACTCAGCATGAAGAGTTGCGGCATCTGCCTCAATCTCGGCACGGCTGAAAATACCGTAATCGCCCTGAACGGCGGCAAATGTGAAGTAAAAGCCAACAGCGCACATCATGACGAAATACACAATCGCACCGATAGAATGGCGTTTGCGGGTGTTGTATTTCATCGTTCTGCTGTGCCTCAGTTAGGTGCCCTCACTTTTCGGAGCTCTTGGGATGACACTACAGGAGGTGATTCGCTGTGGGAATCCCTAAAATGGTTAATTGGGCTGAAAACGGCCTAATAACTGTATCTTTTCGCTCATTTAGCAGCTTTTGGGCCTTAGCCCGCGCAGGAGGCGTCAAAAATGCTGGCGATGGTCTGTGCGATCGTTGTGTCAAAGTCGCCGTCGGTTTGTTCCGCGCTGAGACCTTCCGTAAGGGCACGGCTGAATGAGGCGATGATACCGGTGTTGGCGCAAAGGCGCGTGTTGGCTTCTGTTCGTGAATAGCCACCTGACAGGGCAGCAACGCGCATAACGGTCTTGTGCTGAACCAGCGGCAAGTAGTGGTTGGCGGTTTCGGGCAGGGTGAGTTTGAGCATGACTTCTTGACCTTCGGGCAGCACATCAAGTTTGGCTTTGATCGCGTCCAGCAACATCGCTTCGGCTTCCGCTTTGTCTGCGATTGAGATGGTGACCTCTGGCTCGATGATCGGAACGAGGCCGTGGGACATGATCTGGCGCGCGATGGCGAATTGCTGTGCGACGACCGCTTTAATGCCGCTGGCGGAGGCGGCCGAGATCACTGAGCGCATTTTGGTGCCAAACATGCCTTTTGCCACGGCGCGCTGACACAGCGCATCAAGGTTGGGAATGGGGCGCAGCAGTTGCACGCCATCTGCTTCGTCCTCAAGACCTTTATCGCACTTCAGGAAAGGAACGACGCGGTGGGTGGTCCACAGGTGCTCGGCGGTGGGCGTGCCGTCAACATCGCGGTCCATTGTCATCTCAAACAGGATCGCGCCAATGACTTTGCCGCCGTGAAATGCAGGCGCGCGAATGATGCGGGCGCGCATGTCGTGGATCAGGTCATACATTTCGTCGTCGTTTGCGTAGGCGCTTTCCTCAACACCATAGAGTCGCAGCGCCTTGGAGGTCGAGCCGCCGGATTGATCCAGTGCTGCAATGAAGCCGTCACCGGTGCGGATTTGGGCGGTCATGTCAGGGTTTGTCATTGGGGCGTCCTTGGGCTGTGGGGCGCGAAAAATCGCGGTTACCTCACCCTTAAGGCAGCGGTTTACGCATCGCAATTATGGTCGCGCTAACGGGTTGCGCTAACATGAATGCGGTGCGTAACGCATTGTAATTATGTGATCTGTTGTGGGTATTCGCGGGCGTAGCGCAGGTGTATTTACTGCGCCATCAAAGCCGCAACACCGGGAAGGGCTTTACCTTCCATCCATTCCAAGAACGCACCGCCCGCGGTGGAGATATAGGTGAAATCATCCGCTGCACCCGCTTGGTTCAGGGCTGCAACCGTATCACCGCCACCCGCCACGGAAGTAAGCGCGCCTTCACGGGTCAGCCGCGCTGCGGCCTGTGCGGCAGCGTTTGTGGCCGCGTCGAATGGGGTGATTTCGAACGCACCCAACGGGCCGTTCCAGATCAGCGTTTTCGCGTTTGCCAGTACTGCTTCAATGCGCGCAACCGCGTTTGGCCCCGCATCAAGGATCATCGCATCAGCGGGACAGGCATTGGCGGCGACCACGTCATTTTCCGCGCCTGCCTTGAATTCACGGGCCACGACAACATCGCTTGGCAACACAATCTCACAGCCTGTGGAGGCGGCTTTGTCCATGATCGCGCGAGCAGTGTCCGCCAAATCGTGTTCGCACAAGGATTTACCTACATCGATACCTTGGGCCGCGAGGAACGTGTTAGCCATGCCGCCGCCGATCACAAGGTGGTCCACTTTCTCAATCAAGTTTGAGAGCAGGTCCAACTTTGTGGACACTTTTGCACCGCCAACAACAGCGACTACGGGGCGCTTGGGCGCACCCAACGCAGCTTCAAGCGCGCTGAGTTCTTGTTGCATCAGACGACCCGCGCAGGACGGCAAAAGCGTTGCAATACCTGTCGTTGAGGCATGGGCACGGTGGGCGGCAGAGAAAGCATCATTGCAGAAAATATCGCCCAACGTGGCCAAGAAAGCCGCCATGTCAGGGTCATTTGCCTCTTCCATAGCTGAAAAGCGCGTGTTTTCCACCAAGACCACGGCATTCATTGGCTGTGCGTCGATAAATTCGCGGGAAGGGCGCTCAACAAAAGTAACGGGCGCGCCGAACGTGTCGCTGAGGGCAGGGACCAGTTGCTGTAGTGACATCTCGGGAACAACTTGGCCTTTGGGGCGGCCAAAGTGGGCTAGCAAGATCGGACAGCCCCCTGCGGCGCGAATATCGGCAATGGTGGGGGCGATGCGTTCGATGCGGCTGGCGTCTGTGACATGGCCGTTTTCCATCGGCACGTTGATGTCTACGCGGACCAGAACCCGTTTGCCCGAAAGCGCCATGTCATCAAGTGTTTTCCAGCCCATATCTCTGCCCGTCCTGCGTTAAATTGGTGTATGCGACCTCTAACGCGGGGGCTACCTGCTTGGCAATCCGATTGATCCGACCTAGGTTCCGCACAAACACACAATGGAGAGACCCAATGGCCGAGATCAATGATCCCGAGAACACAATCTTGATGGAACTCAAAGGCGGTACCGTCACGATCGAGCTTTTGCCAGATGTAGCGCCTGAGCACGCAGCCCGCATGAAAGAGCTCGCGCGCAGCGGCCAATACGATAACGTAGCGTTCCACCGTGTCATCGAGGGCTTCATGGCGCAGACAGGCGACGTAGCAAACGGCAACATGGAAAAAGATTTCAGCTTGGGCCGCGCGGGCACAGGTGGATCTGATTTGCCGGACCTTCCTGCGGAGTTTTCAAAGCTGCCCCACGACCGCGGCACATTGGGTGCGGCGCGTTCTGCCAACCCGAACTCTGCCAACAGCCAGTTCTTCATCAACTTCAACGATAACCACTTTCTGAACGGTCAATACACTGTGTATGGCCGTGTGATTGAGGGTATGGACCACGTGGATGCGATCCAGCGTGGCGAGCCACCAGCAGAGCCTGACCGTATGATTTCTGTGAAAGTCGCCGCTGATGCGTAGTGCGTTGGCAGCTTTGCTCCTCAGCGCCGCGCCAGCATTTGGGGCGGGGCTTGAGATTGACATCGCTGGCGAAGCAAACGGAACAATCACGGTTGATTTGTTCGAACAATCTGCACCGATGCACGCGGAACGGATCACAAACCTTGCGTCTGAGGGCGCGTATGATGACGTGGTGTTTCACCGTGTGATCCAAGGGTTCATGGCCCAAACCGGTGATGTTGAGCACGGCAAACTGGGGCAAGACATGCGCCGGGCTGGTATGGGCGGCAGCGATTTGCCGGACCTGCCGGCTGAGTTCAGCGATACTCTGAACTTTGATCGCGGTGTTGTGGGGATGGCGCGTTCGTCGCAGCCAAATTCCGCCAACAGCCAATTTTTCATCATGTTTGCGCCTGCGCCGCATTTGAACGGACAATACACCATTGTCGGTCAGGTAACGGGTGGAATGGATGTGGTTGATGCGATCAAGCTGGGGCGCGGTGCCAATGGTGCCGTGATCGGCGAGCCTGACCGTATGGTTTCGGTGCGCGTCACCGACTAAACCACACCGTTATCTGTAAGACACAAGACCGCCCCCGCACCGGATTACATATCTGTGCGGGGGCGTTTTTACCTGTATGGTCCAATTATTCAAGCCCGCGACAGGTTTCAAAAGTTAATCGTGGATTGCTTGGTGTCGGGGCTACTCATCACAGGGCGAAAAGACTAGGTTAGGCCTAGACGTTTTAGTGAAAAGAGACCCGATGCGCCGACTGACAAAAACCGCTGCCAATTTGAACGACGATCAGATCAGCGGGTGGCGCACAATAAAGCGGGTTGTCCCTTATCTTTGGCCCGCCGAGCACCCTTGGGTGAAACGGCGCGTGGTGGCGGCGCTGACGGTTTTGTTTATCGCCAAACTGGTCGCGGTTTACACGCCGCAGCTTTATAAACAGGCGGTTGATGCGTTAAGCGGCGACGGTGATGCAACAATGTTGGCTATGGGCGCCATTGGTCTGACGGTGGCCTACGGCGTGGCGCGCTTGATGAACGTGGGCTTTCAGCAGTTGCGCGATGTGATTTTTGCACGGGTTGGTCAGCGGGCGCTGCGACAGCTGGCCCTTGAGACGTTCACCCATATTCATCGCCTGTCCATGCGCTATCATATCAGCCGCAAAACTGGTGGGCTTAGCCGGATCATCGAACGCGGTGTGAAGGGTGTTGAGTTTTTGCTGCGGTTTTTGCTGTTCTCGATCGGCCCCCTTGTGCTGGAGTTATTGTTGATCGGCGTCATTTTGGCGGTGCAGTTTAGCGTGTGGTATCTAGTGGTCGTGCTGGCGACCATCGTGCTTTATGTCATCTTTACGTTCCGCGTGACCGAGTGGCGCGTGCGCATCCGCAAAGTGATGAACGACCAAGATACGGACGCTAATCAAAAAGCGATCGACAGCCTACTTAACTTTGAAACCGTGAAATATTTTGGTGCCGAGGCCCGCGAGGCTGAACGCTATGACGGGGCGATGCAGAAATATGAGGCGGCAGCGCTTCAGACATCATATTCGCTGGCGTTTTTGAACTTTGGTCAATCGCTTATCATCACATCCGGCCTTGTGGGCGTGATGGTCATGGCCGCGTTTGGGGTGCAAAACGGGCAGATGACTGTGGGCGATTTCGTCTTGGTTAACGCCTATATGATCCAAATCACCATGCCTTTGAACTTCTTGGGCACCGTTTACCGCGAGATCCGTCAGGCTCTTGTGGATATGGGCGAGATGTTTGATTTGCTGGAAAGCCCTGCGGAAGTCCAAGACAAAAAAGGCGCGCGGCCGTTGGAGGTCAGAGGCGGCGAAGTTGAGTTGGATAATATTCATTTCGGCTATGATCCCGAGCGCCCCATTCTTAAGGGTGTCAGTATCAAAGCCGGTGCAGGCGAAACCATTGCCATCGTTGGCCCGTCTGGTTCTGGTAAATCGACCATCGGGCGGTTGCTGTTCCGGTTTTACGACGTGGGCGCTGGCGCGCTGCGCATTGACGGGCAAGATGTGCGCGATGTGACCCAAACTAGTCTGCACGATCAAATCGGCGTGGTGCCGCAAGACACGGTGCTTTTTAACGATACGGTCTATTACAACATTGCCTACGGCAACCCTGACGCGCCGCGCAGTCAAGTTGAAGCGGCAGCTAAGGCGGCCAAAATCCATGACTTTATCACGGCGCTTCCGGATGGCTACGAGACAACTGTGGGTGAACGGGGCCTGAAGTTGTCGGGTGGTGAAAAACAGCGGGTTGGCATTGCGCGCACGCTGTTGAAAGACCCACCTATTTTGCTGCTGGATGAGGCCACGTCCGCTCTTGATAGCGAGACAGAGCGCGACATTCAGGATGAGTTGAACGGGTTGGGACACGGGCGCACGGTCTTCACGATTGCGCATAGGTTGTCCACGATTACCCACGCAGATCAGATCATTGTGCTTGAAAACGGCCTTGTGGCCGAGCGCGGCACGTTCGACGAACTTCTTGCGGCGGGCGGGCGTTTTTCAGACATGTGGCATCGCCAGCAAAATGATGACGAAGAAGAGGTTTAGGTGACTTGGATGTTGGCGGCGCTGAGTGAGGCGGTGTCAACGTTTTGCAGAATTGCCAAAACTTGCGCTCCGTTCAGCACGATCTGCGTGTCGGTGCCGTTTTGCACAAAGCTGAGGTCTGCAAATTCTGAAGCCTCGGTGAAGCTGTTTTGGTTCGTGAACAGTGGGTTTGATCCGTCAGAAATATTGATCTGAAGGGCCTCGGTTGCAGGGTCAAAATCTGTGATTGTAACCGCGGTGGCTTTTGTGCTGGCCACTTGCAGTTGGAACTCATCTACGCCTTCACCACCGGACACCGTATCGCCGTCATCAAACAGCATCTGGTCATCGCCAAGCCCGCCAAACCCCATGTCAGGTCGTGCCTGAACGCCGTCAAACTGGGGCAAGAAATCATTGGTGTTGATCACATCGTTGCCCGTATCACCAAAAAGCGTGTCTTGGCCGCCAACGGATATCAGCGTGTCGTTGCCGGCTTGGCCGCGCACAAGATCATCCCCGCCGTAGTCTGGGTCATTTCGTCCACCGATATCGCCAAAAAAGTCGTCACCGCGCCCTAGAAAGACCTCATCATCGCCGTCACCGGGACTTACGTTGTCATCTCCGTCACCGCCCAAAATGATGTCGTTACTGGGGCCGGTCAAATCCACCATATCGTCGCCGCCGCGCCCTTGGATCGTGGTGCCTGTTGTACTGTCTAAGTCGGTGAAAACGTTGGGCCCGTCGTCACCAATCAGCAAGGATGGCCGTGGTTGGGCGTTTTCGTTACTGGCCTCGTCTGGGGCGTCGGGCGGGGTAGGTTCGGCCAAGCCGTCCGAGGAACTAGCCCCATCAAGCAGGGCACCCAGACCAATGGCGACACAAATCGACAGCAATAAAGCCATGAACACACCTCACTAACTACTCACAAAAGTGAGCTTAGCGAAGATGGCGCGGCGTTCAATGAAGCGAATGCAAAAGACGGCCGACGGCCCAAGCAGCGGTGTGACGTGTATCCGCTGCTTGGGCTATTGTTTCTTATTCCGCGGCTTTAAGCGGCTCGACATCCGATTGTTGCGCAGAGGCTTCTGGATCACGCCAGATGATCTCGGGGTGTTTCACCTGCGAGGCTTCTTTGCGAAGCGCCCAATCCTGTGCCGCGACAGACCCTTTGCCAAGTGACAGTTTGGCAAGCGCAAGACCGATCCAACGCGCATAGGTCACAACCCAAACCCGCAGCGCAAGAAGCGACGGGGTGAACACAAGCGTTAGAACCGTCGCGATACCAAGTCCAAAGACCACCGCCGTGGCAAGCTGCTTCCACCAAAGCGCCGTGGGGCTGTCGATGGAATAGCCGCCGCCGATGAAATCCAGGCTAAGGCCAAACATCATTGGCGCAAGGCCCGCCATCGTGGTGATTGTGGTCAGAAGCACGGGGCGGATACGGTCTTCGGCCGTACGAATGATTGCCTCAATACGGGGCATATAACGGTTATATTCTTGATAGGTGTCGATCAGTACAATGTTGTTGTTCACCACGATGCCCGCCAGAGCCACAATGCCCGTACCGGTCATGATGATCGAGAAGGCTTGATCCATGACCAGCATGCCGATCAGCACACCAGTGGTCGACAAAATCACTGCCAGCAGCACCAGTACCGAGTTATAAAAGCTGTTGAACTGCGCCAGCAAGATAATGAACATCAAGCCAAGCGCACCGGCAAAAGCCTGCATCAAGAACGCACCACTTTCGGCCTGTTCTTCTTGGTCGCCTGCCCATTCCCACTCAAGGGCTGCGGGGAAGGGGGATGTGCTTTCGATCCAATCGGTGATCAGGGTGATACGCTCGTTTGCATTAATCGGCGCGATCAGGACATCGTCGTTGGCTTGCAACTCGTCCGCGGTAAAGCTGCCTGTGAGTGACAAAATAGCATAGCGCGTATTGCCCCGTTGAAAGATTGGCTGGCCCGCAGATGTCTCGGCATCCGCCTCAAGCTTGCGCACGATCGCTTGGGTCGTAACCGTATCAGACCCATCAGCCCCCGACGGCCCTTCAAGGGTCAGTTTTGCAAGGCCTGTTTCGACGTCTGCTTTCACATCATAGTGGCGTTTTTGGTCCACACGGTCGATCTGACCCAGCTTGGCGACTGGCTTCACGGTTATGAAATTAGACAGCGGCACCAGACCCTCAGGGGTGCGCACGCGCAACGTGTCAAGCGTTGACATGACACGGTCTTTTTCAGGCAGGCGCACACGAATGTCGATTTCTGCATCGCTGCTGTCGACACGCATCTGGCCCAGCAAGATACCCCGCGTCACCAGTTGAACCATGCCGCCGACCGTCGCCACGTTCGCGCCATAGCGACCGGCTTTTTCCACGTCCACATCAATCTGCCAGTCAAAACCGGGCAGAGGCAGCGTGTCCTCGATCAGCGTCAAACCTGGGGTCGCTTCGAACTTGGCGCGCGCCATCAGTGCTGCGTTTTTGAGCACATCAAGATCATCGCCGCGGATACGCAGATGCAGTGGCTTACCTTGAGCCGGACCTTGGGCCAGCTCGGATATTTCGGCCTTGATGCCAGGTAGTTTTGCAAGCTCTGCGCTGAGCTGATCAAGTACCACGTTACCGTCCAGATCGGGGCGATCAGCTCGGTCATCCCACGGGATCGTCTCAAGCTGAATACGCCCAATGGTGTCGCGCGGGCCTTGTCCACCGCCGGGCCCACCAGTGTCGAGGCCCCCTTCGCCCGCAAAGGCAAAGACGTTCACAACACCTGGGTGCGCCAACACAATTTCTTCAGCGGCACGGACGGCTGCGTCTTTTTCTTCAAGGCTTAGATTGCCACGCGCGCGGACGTAGACGATGGCTTGCTCAGGCTCGGATTCCACAAAGAATTCAACGCCGTTATTGTTGCTCCCAAAGTAGGTAAACGTCCCCATCACAAACGCCATGACGGCCACAAGTGAAACCACAGGCATGATTGGATTGCCCACGATCAGACGGATAAATTTGCCAAAAATTGTCCGTGTGCGTCCTGAGCTAATCCGCTTTTCACCTTGTAGCGGCGTTGCCGAACCAACCGTGATCGATAGGGCAAATGCGCCAAGGCTAAAGAGGATACAGCCAATGATCGCGCCCACGATACCGCCCGAGGGCACGATGTAGGCCGTGTTTAATATTGCCATGACACCTGCAAACGTCAGCAGGATGGCGGGCACAACGAGGGCCAGCCGCACGAGCCACGGTAGGTTATCGCGCAGCGCGTCAGAGGTTTTGCCAAAGACCCGCGTCATGCGGCCCGAAATGCCACCCACGACAGGCAAGTAAATCAGCGCCACGAGCAGTGACGCGGACAACACGAAAATCATCGTGACCGGCAACATGCCCATGAATTCACCTGGCACGCCCGGCCAGAATAAGAACGGCAAAAACGCGCAAAGTGTGGTGGCTGTTGAGGATACAATGGGCCAGAACATCCGTTTTGCAGCGTCCGTGTAGGCCTGCATGGGCGACGCGCCCTCGCTTAGGCGTTTGTCGCCGTATTCAACGACCACAATCGCGCCGTCCACCAACATACCAACTGCAAGGATCAAGCCGAACATCACAATGTTGGATACCGAAACCCCAAGAAGGGCCAGCAATACAAAACACAGCAAAAACGACGTCGGAATGGCAAAGCCCACAAGCAGCGCAGGGCGCGGACCAAGGGCGGCAAGCACCACAATCATCACCAACGCAATGGCCGTCAGAACGGAACTCTCAAGCTGGCTGACCATGCTGCCTACCTGACGTGACTGGTCGTTGGAGAACCCCACTTGAATGGCGGCGCGCAACTCTGGCTCCCAGCCTTGACGCTCTTGTTCAACCAGTTCGCGAACCATGTCGGCGGTATCGATAATATTAAAGCCTTTGCGCTTAACCACTTGCAGGGCCACGGTGTTCTCGGAATTAAAACGCGCAGTTCCGGCACGGTCTTCAAACGTGAGACGGATGTCCGTAAGATCCCCGAGCGTGATGACGCGGTCGCCGTTGGTTTTGACGGGCAAGCTGTAAATGTCTTGGGCTTCATCAAACGAGGAGGGGATTTTGATACCGATTGAGGACGCGCTTGTGTCCACGTTTCCGGCGGCAACCAACAAGTTGTTGTTCGCAACTACATTGATCAATTCGTTTGCGGTGACGTTGTAACTTTCCAGCTTGAGCGGGTCGATGACGACCTCAACCATCTCATCGCGCTGGCCTGACAAAGCCGCCTCAAGGACGGCGTCTTGCCCCTCGATCTTATCCTGCAAATCTTTCGCCACGCGCACCAACGTGCGTTCAGGTAAAGAGCCCGTCAGGTTTACAATAATGATCGGAAATTCAGAAAAGTTGATCTCTTCGATTTTGTATTTTTCCGCACCGTTAGGGAAATTCGCCTCAACGGTGTTCATTCGGTCGCGCACATCGGCAAGGATTTTCGGCTTGTCCCAGCCAAATTCAAACTCAATCACCACGTTGGCGTAGTTTTCCACAGCTGTGCCAGTGATGCGTTTCAGCCCGTCTAGGTCTGAAAGTTCTGTTTCAATCGGTTTCACCAACAGCTTTTCACTATCTTCTGCCGAGATGCCGGGGAAGGGTAGCGAGATCACCAGCGCAGGGATTTCGATGTCAGGCTCGCCCTCTTTGGGAAGGCTGACATAGGCAAAAGCCCCCACCGCGATTGAAAGTACGATGAAGGCAACAATCATCCGCGCCCGTGACGCGGCCCAATCTACCATTCCAACCATCAGTTCACTCCACGCATCGTCACATCAACGGGTACACCGTCGGTTACATATTCTTGGCCCACAACAATGACATCTGCTGTTGCCGGTAACCCGTTGACCCACACACCGTCCATGGTGTCGCGGATCAGGCTGACGGGGATAAAGCGCGCGATACCGTCTTCGGCCACACGCACCCCAAGGCGCCCTTGATCATCAAGCGTAAGCGCAGAGCCTGGCAACAAATGCGCATCAGCACCGTCGCTTGCGATGGCGATCTCAACAGTTTGGCCGTCACGGATGCTCATGTCTGTATTCGGGACTTCCAACTCAACGCGGAAGGTACGGGTCAGCGGGTCTGCGCTGCGAGACAGGAAAGTAACCCGTCCGCGCACGTCACGCTCACCTGTCAGGCGCGCGCCGCCAACGGCCCCCACCGTGATGCGGTCCACTTGGGTTTCAGGCACGAAGCCCACTAATTTGATCGGGTCTAGCTGGATCAGGGTCGCGCAAGCGGCTCCCGGTTGCAACAATGCGCCAAGCTCGGCTGTGTCGCTTTCCAAAAGCCCTGCAAACGGCGCACTGATGGTCAGTTTGGAGATTTCGCGTTCGGCGTTTTCAACGGCTGCTTGGGCAGATTGCACGGCGGCTTGGGCGGATTGCATGCCGCCTTCTGCGGATTGAATGCCCGCAGTTGCGGATGTGACTGCCGCCAATGCGCTTTCCAAATTAGCTTGGGCGGCGGCAACGCGCGTGTCTGAGGCGTAGCCATCTGCGGCCAATGTGCGT
This sequence comes from Nereida sp., assembly GCF_965655635.1. Classification (NCBI taxonomy): domain Bacteria; kingdom Pseudomonadati; phylum Pseudomonadota; class Alphaproteobacteria; order Rhodobacterales; family Roseobacteraceae; genus Nereida; species Nereida sp. The sequence goes on along the minus strand of NZ_CBFHHE010000017.1, from coordinate 28,336 downwards.
GCGGCGTTTTGGTTGATCTTTGCTTCTTCAACCCTTGCCTCTGCCTCGCGCAGACGGGCGCGTGCTTCGGGTAGGCGTGAGTTGGCGGATGGCAGGTTTGCTTTTGCTTCGGCCAAACGTGCAAGGGCTTCTGCAAGGCGTACTTGCGACGTTCCGGGGTTCAGAACGCACATTTCCGCACCTTCTTCCACGAACGCGCCTTTGCGCAGTGGCGTGTTGATCACCAGGCCAGATGTCTCAGAGCGGACGGTCAGTTGACGCACCGCTTCGGTTTGACCGCGAACAATCACGGCACTGTCGATTGTTTGTGCCGCTGAGGCCATCGCCACGACCGAGACCCGCTGAACCGCGTCTGATGTGTTCGTTGCCTCCATTTCAGCGCCGGAATTCTGGGCAATTGCCATCAGCGCGTCGCGTTCAAACACCAATCCATAGAGGAACGCAGATACGAGCAGAGCAGTTAAAATCGGGAAAATCTTCATGGGTCAGGTCAGCCTATTCATCGCTTCGCGCGCACAACTGCGCGGTTGTCAGCTACATATGCTTATCCTACGTAATACTAAACCATTTAGTTCACAAATGTTTTGAACAGCCTGACATTTTGGACATTTCCGAATGAACTGGCGCGGAATTGAGCACTTTTGCCCATGGCACTTGAACCAGAACTACGGTAATTCATAAAACAACAGGCACAGACAGTGATAAAGGCCGCTCTAATATGTCCAATACCGATAGTTTTGTCGAAGAAGTCACCGATGAGTTGCGCAATGATCAACTGTATGCCGCCATGCGCAAATACGGCTGGATTGCTGCGCTTGCAGTGGTTGCGATTGTGGGCGGTGCGTCTTGGAATGAATATAGCAAAGCGCAGGCAGCTAAAGTAGCGCAGGCAAAAGGCGACGCGTTGCTGAGCGCGCTGACGGCCGAAGATCCTGCGGCGTCTGTTGCGGCCCTTGGTGGGTTAGAGGCGCAAAGCGCTGCCTCAACTCTTTTGTTTGCGGATGCGCATGTCCAAAACGGGGAAACCTCTGCGGCACTTGCGGCGTATGACACGTTGGCTACATCGGCTGATGCGCTTCCTGTTTATCGTCAGCTGGCCCAGTACAAAGCGCTAATGTTGCGCGGTGGTGAGGCAAGTGCGGATGAACGCCGTATGGGGTTTGAAACGCTTGCGACACCCGGCGCGCCGTTTCGTTTGCTGGCCGAAGAGCAGCTTGGATTTTTGGACATAGAGGCGGGCAATACTGGTGCGGCGCTTGAGCGGTTTGAACGCATCATCGCGGACGGTGAAACATCTGCGGCCTTGCGTCGTCGGGCATCACAAGCAATTGTTGCATTGGGTGGCTCGCTCGATGGTGCGCTAAGCGACAGCTAAGTGCTGATGCTACGAACTGGGAAAGCGATCTGAACAGTCGAAAAGAGTTCGCCCAAAGTATGAGACACGTGACCAAAAGGGGCACACCACAAGATGACACGATCAATGGTGAGTAAAAAAGCGATATTGGCCTTTGGGTTAAGCGCGTTTGTAATTAGTGGCTGTGGTGACCGTGAGTTGATCTTGGAAGGTGAGCGGCTTGATCTGCGTGCGGATTTAAGTGCGCCCGACACAGTCGCAGATGCCGATGATGTGGTGGAGCAAGCAGATGCACCGCGGGCGCTGTCGCTTCGTGCACCCGTTGTGAATGACGCGTGGACACACCGGTTTGGCAGTGCTCAGCACCAAATTAATCACCCTGCTTTAGGGGCGGATCTATCCCTCGCTTGGGGCGCCAACATCGGCCAAGGCGACACGCGTAAGCAGCGCATTACGGCTGATCCCGTTGTAGCAGGTGGGACCGTTTTTACACTCGATAGTGCTGCAATGGTGACAGCCACCTCAAGCAATGGCGTGGCTCTTTGGCAGCGCGATCTGACACCTGTGTCTGATCGCAGTGGTGATGCATCAGGCGGCGGGTTGGCCGTGGCAGGCGATACTCTTTTTGTGACTACCGGATTCGGCGCGCTTACAGCGATTGACGTTGCCACCGGCGAGACCCGTTGGAGCCAAGACCTTGACGCGCCTACAGCTGGCGCGCCTACAGTGGCTGACGGTATTGTTTACGTGATCGCGGGCAACGCCGTTGCGTGGGCCGTTGATGCCAAGAATGGCCGCGTGAAATGGACCCAATCTGGCCTTCCAAGCGGCTCGGACGTTGTGGGTGGGGCAGCACCGGTCGTTGCTGGTGATCTGGCGGTATTTGCGTTTTCAAACGGTGATGTGCGCGCCACGTTCAAACGCGGCGGTATTCGCCGGTGGGACACGTCTTTGTCAGGTGAGCGCAAAGGACGCTCATACGCGACAGTCAAGGACGTAACTTCTGATCCTGTGGTCTCCGACGGTCGCATTTACCTGGCGACCCAATCTGGCCGCATGGCGGCTTTGGATGCACAAAACGGTGAACGGCTGTGGACCGCAACGGAAGGGGCGCTGTCCCCCGTTTGGCCCGCAGGAGATTCGATTTTCTTCGTATCTGACCAAGCAGAGCTGCTGCGTGTCGATGCGAAAACCGGTGAGCGTGTTTGGGGTGTGGATTTACCATATTTCGAGAAAGAGCGTGACCGCCGCAAAAAGGCTGTGTTTTCGCATTACGGCCCTGTTATTGCGGGTGGTCGCCTGATCGTGGCGTCAAACGATGGCACACTGCGCAGTTTTGATCCGACAACGGGGCAGGCTTTGGGGGTCGTTTCGATCCCTGGTGGTGCCACGACCAATCCGGCTGTGGCCAATGAAACGCTCTATGTTGTTTCGACCAGCGGTAAACTGCACGCTTTCCGTTAGCGCCAAGGTGGTGTATCGCCGCCTTTCAATTGATGGGATTCTGACGTCATGTCTTTCACACTCGCCATTGTGGGCCGCCCGAATGTGGGCAAATCCACTCTATTCAACCGCCTTGTAGGCAAACGCCTGGCGTTGGTCGATGACCAGCCGGGGGTAACGCGTGATTTGCGCGAGGGCGAGGCACGCCTTGGTGACCTGCGCTTTACGGTGATTGATACAGCTGGTCTTGAAGAGGCCAACGACGACAGTTTGCAAGGCCGCATGCGCCGTCTGACCGAGCGCGCTGTTGATATGGCAGATTTCTGTTTGTTTATGATCGACGCCCGTGCGGGTGTGACGTCAACTGACCGGATGTTTGCGGAAATCTTGCGTAAGAAATCTGCTCACGTGCTGCTTGCCGCAAACAAGGGCGAAGGCCGCGCTGCAGATGACGGCGTTATGGAGGCCTATGAATTGGGTCTGGGGGAGCCGTTGCGTCTGTCTGCTGAACACGGCGAAGGCATGGGCGATCTGCTCGCAGAACTCATCCCTCTGGTGGATGACTTTGAAAGCAAAAACAATGTTATAGAGCCTGAAGTTGATGTAACACTTGAGGATAATGAAGACGCTGAAGAAGTTTATGTGGCGCCTACAAAATCCAAGCCGTTGCAAATTGCTGTGGTCGGGCGCCCGAATGCGGGTAAATCAACACTGATCAATAAAATTTTGGGCGAAGACCGTCTTTTGACGGGCCCTGAGGCGGGCATCACACGCGATGCGATTTCGCTACAAATGGAATGGGGTGAGACACCTGTCCGGATCTTTGACACTGCGGGCATGCGCAAAAAAGCCAAAGTGCAAGAAAAGCTTGAAAAGCTTTCTGTAGGTGACGGTTTGCGGGCTGTGAAATTTGCCGAAGTCGTCGTTGTGTTGTTGGATGCTGCGATTCCGTTTGAGCAGCAAGATTTGCGCATCGCCGATTTGGCCGAGCGCGAGGGCCGTGCCGTCGTGGTTGCGGTCAACAAATGGGACATCGAGGACGAAAAGCAGGAAAAACTGAAAGAGCTGAAGGAGTCGTTTACACGCCTTCTGCCACAGTTGCGCGGCGCGCCGCTAATTACGGTGTCCGCAAAAACGGGACGCGGACTTGAGCGTTTGCGCGAGGCCGTTCTGCGGGCCCACGAAGTTTGGAACCGCCGCGTGACGACAGCGCAGCTGAACCGTTGGCTGACCTCGATGATCGAGGCGCACCCGCCGCCCGCACCGGGCGGACGCCGTATCAAACTGCGTTATGCAACACAGGTAAAAACGCGGCCGCCAGCTTTTGTTGTGATGTGTAGTTTGCCCGAAAAACTGCCGACGAGTTATTCGCGCTATCTGGTGAACGGATTGCGTGAGGACTTTGACATGCCAGGCACACCGATCCGGCTGACCATGCGCAGCCAATCACAGGCAAACCCATATAAAGACAAGAAAAAGTCAACGCCGAGCCGGTTGCGTAAGCACCTTGGTAAGCCTTCTTACGATGCAAAGTAATTCCCAAGTAGCAGTGCGTTTGGCACGCGAAGCGGATTTCACGGCTTGGAATGGACTATATGAGGACTACGCTGATTTCTACGGCGTGCCTCAAACCCAAGAGATGCGTGACCGCGTTTGGTCTTGGTGTCATGATCCGTCCAAAAGTACTAAGTACTACGTCGCTGAAACGGCGGAAGGCCAGCTTATCGGTTTGGCGCATATGCGTCCGTTTGAGCGGCCTTTAGCGGCATCTATCGGTGGCTTTTTGGATGATCTTTACGTAGATGAGGCAGCTCGCGGTAGCGGTGCTGGACGTGCGCTTATCCTGCATTTACAATCGGCGTGTGACCAGCGCGGATGGGGCGTTCTTCGCTGGATCACCGCCCCAAACAATGCAGCCGCACGCGCATTATACGATAGCTTGGCATCAATGACCGAGTGGCTGACTTACGATCTGGATGTGTAGCGGCGCCACGCGAATGTCGCGGTGAGGCTGATCCCTATCAGTGCCAAGTATCCCGTGACGTTTAGCCCGTTTGCTACAACAATCCCAATCAAGGCCCATACGACTGCGGCGGCGTAGGTGACGGAAAACCTCGCTTTGTGGATGACGAAAATGGCAATAATGAGTGCAATTGTGATGCACAGGTACGCCCAACCATAGGCTCCAAACCAGAGGCCGTAGCCCGCGCCCGCAACACCAAGCGATACGTTTGCAGCTGCGGTCAACCAACCGGCATAAAGTCCCACAGGGACAGCAAACCAGCCGATATCTTTTGTAGGCGCATTGAACAGTGCCATGAGCGCTGTCCCAAGCATTACCCAGATCAGGATCGTCGCCCAAATCGGTGAGGCCAAGGCGACCCAAAGCCATGCGGCACCAACAGTAATGCTGATGATAAGGGGCAGACGGGCGGCGTCCCAACTTGCGTCATCACGGCGCTTCAACACCCCGAAAACAGCAGAAACCCCAAGCCACGTGTAAATGACGCCCCAAAGCGCAAAAGCGTAGCCTTCTGGCTGCACCGGTGGGTTCGGTTGCGCGATGGGCAGCTGACCGGCGGTGTAGCCGGTGAAAGGTTCCGTCAACAATGGCGCCACAAAAAAAGCGGCTGTTACAACGAGGGTCAGCCAAGCCTTCATGCTAATGTACCATCTGCTTGGATCATGGCGTTGCCGCCCATGAAGGGGCGAAGAACTTTGGGGATGACCACGCTGCCATCTGCTTGTTGGCCGTTTTCGACCACAGCGATCAGTGCGCGCCCAACTGCAAGGCCGGAGCCGTTAAGCGTATGAACAAACTGAGGTTTTCCACCATCTTCGGGCTTGAAGCGGGCATTCATGCGGCGGGCTTGGAAGTCACCACAGACTGAAACGCTTGAGATTTCGCGGAACGCATTTTGACCGGGCAACCATACTTCGATGTCGTGGGTTTTGATCGCCCCAAAGCCGATATCACCTGTACAAAGAACCACAGTGCGGTACGGCAAACCAAGCGACTGAAGCACACCTTCGGCGCATGCGGTCATGCGATCGTGCTCTGCCATGCTGTTGTCAGGGTGTGTGATGCTGACCATTTCGACTTTTTCGAATTGGTGCTGGCGCAGCACACCTGATGTGTCACGACCTGCAGAGCCGGCTTCGGAACGGAAGCATTGCGTGTGCGCAACCAAGCGGCGGGGCAGGGACGCGGCATCCACAGTTTGGCCGTTTACTGTGTTGGTCAGCGTAACTTCTGCGGTGGGGACAAGCCACCAACCGTTGGTTGTCTGGTAGCTATCTTCGCCAAATTTCGGCAACTGTCCTGTGCCATACATCATGTCTTCGCGCACCAAGATGGGCGTCCAAGTCTCGCTGAGCCCGTTGGTATCAACGTGATGGTTAACCATAAATTGCGCAAGCGCCCGGTGCAGCCGCGCAACGGCCCCTGACAGTACCATAAAGCGGCTCCCAGACAGTTTCGCGGCCAGCTCAAAATCCAAACCGGCAGCGATGGCGGGAATGTCGTAATGCTCAAGAGCGGCAAAATCCGTTTCACGCGGGGTGCCCCAGCTTCTAATCTCGACGTTGTTTTCCTCGTCCGCGCCGTCTGGTACAGATGCATCGAGCAGGTTTGGCAGGCTCATCAACAAATTTGTCAACTCACCATCAAGGTCTTTGGCTTCATCATTCAGACGCGCAACGTCTTCTTTCTTTGCCCCAACGAGTGCGCGCAAACGCTCGAACTCGGTCTCGTCCCCGGATGCTTTGGCAGCACCTACTTGTTTGGATGCCGCGTTTTGTTCGGCCTTCGCTTCCTCAGAGGCTTGGATCTTTGCCCGCCGTGCGGCGTCAATTGCCAAAACATCTGCTGCACGGGTGTCCACGCCACGCCGCGCCATGGCAGCATCAAAAACATTGGGTGTTTCGCGAATAAGTTTAATGTCGTGCATGGGTTGTGCCTCAGTCCTGCGCGTGAATAATATTGGCTCCGATATACGCCCGACCGCATGAAATGACCAGCGTAACTGCGGCGCACATTTGGCTGTTTTCGCACCTTGCGCCTGCAGAAATTGACACATAGGTTCAGCCCAGCTTTAACGGGGCGCTTTGTCCCCAACATCCCAGCAAAAAGAGGCCCCCGATGGAAGCGTTTGCACAATTTATCCCGCTCATTCTGATTTTCGCGATCATGTATTTCCTGCTGATCCGCCCTCAGCAGCAAAAACTGAAAAAGCACCAAGAAATGGTAGCTGCCCTGCGTCGTGGGGACCAAGTTGTGACCCAAGGCGGACTGATCGGAAAAGTGACCCGTGTAAAAGAGGGTGAAAACGAAGCTGAAGTTGAAGTGGCCGAAGGCGTTAAGCTGCGCGTCGTTCAAAGCACCATTGTTGAAGTTTTGAACAAGACAGAACCGGCTAAATAACTCTAATTCGTCCCTCTTTTAAGGTTCTATCCCATGTTGCAAATCGACCTTTGGAAGCGCATCCCCATTATCCTTACCATTGTGGCGGGCCTTTTGTTGGCTGTTCCGAATGCGTTTTATCCGCGGGTTGAGGCGCATAATGACGCCGTGTTGGCGCTTGAAAGCGGTGCAACCGGGGCAGGGCTTGAAGAGAACGCGGCGCAGTGGCCCGCGTTCTTGCCGTCTGGTTTGGTGAACTTGGGACTTGATTTGCGCGGTGGCGCGCATCTTCTTGCGGAACTGCCGCTTGAGGATGTGTATGAAAAGCGGCTGGTGGGTTTTTGGCCCTCCGTGCTTGATGCGATGCGTGCCGAGCGTGCCACAATCGGTACGTTCCGCCGCATTGGTATCGAAGACGGAGAGCTGCGCATCCGCCTATCGGACGCCAGCAAAATGGACCGTGCCATTGAGATTGTCAGCGCGCTGGCCCGTCCAGTTGTAAGCCTGTCTACGGTGGGTGCGACTGACTTTGAGGTGACAAGCCGTGATGATCTGCTGATCGTGACAATGTCCGAGGCTGAACGTCTGGCAACAGATGAGCGCACCATGTTGCAGTCGCTTGAAATTATTCGTCGCCGGATTGACGAAGTTGGCACCCGCGAACCTACAATTCAACGTCAGGGCACGAACCGCATCCTCATTCAGGTGCCGGGTCTTGGCTCTGCTCAAGAACTCAAAGACCTTATCGGCACGACTGCGCAGCTTAGCTTTCACCCTGTCGTGGGGCGGACGAGCAACGCGAACGACCGTAAAGTAGTGGGCAATGTGATCTTCCCGTCGATTGATGAGGAGGGTGTCTTTTATGTTCTGGAAGAAAACCCCGTTGTCACCGGCGAGGAGCTGGTCGATAGCCAGCCGAGCTTTGATCAAAATGGCGGCCCTGCTGTCTCTTTTCGCTTTAATTCGGCCGGGGGCGCAAAATTCGGGCGCTACACGGCTGAGAACGTAGGCCAGCTTTTTGCAATTGTGTTGGACCAAGAGGTAATCAGCGCGCCACGTATCAACGAGGCAATCCCAGGCGGGTCAGGCATTATCTCGGGTAATTTCTCTCTGGAGCAATCAACGCAGCTTGCGGTGCTTTTACGTGCAGGCGCTCTGCCAGTTGAGCCCACGTTTGTTGAAGAACGCACCATTGGACCACAGCTTGGTCAGGATAGTATCGACGCGGGACGTATTGCCTGTATCGTGGCGTTTTCGGGCATTCTTGTCTTTATGGTGTTGAGTTACGGAACCTTCGGCCTGTTCGCCAATGTGGCGCTTATTGTTAACGTGGCGATGATTTTTGGATTGCTCTCGATGATTGGTGCCACTTTGACTTTACCGGGCATCGCCGGGATTGTTCTGACCATCGGTATGGCTGTTGATGCGAATGTGCTTATCTTTGAGCGTATCCGCGAAGAACTAAAGTCTGCCAAAGGGCCTGCGCGGGCGATTGAGCTGGGCTATGAAAAGGCCCTGTCTGCCATTCTTGATGCAAACATCACTACGTTTATTACAGCTGTCATCTTATTCGTGATGGGGTCGGGGCCCGTGCGTGGGTTTGCCATCACGCTTGGCTTGGGCATTCTCACGTCCGTCTTTACCGCGATTTTCGTGACGCGGCTTATTGTTGTCATTTGGTTCGAGCGCCGCCGCCCGAAAACACTGGAGGTCTAGCCAATGCGTTTGCGTCTGGTTCGCGATAACACCAATTTTGATTTCTTTGCTCGTCCAAAACTGTGGCTGGGCATTTCTGGCGTTATGATGATTGTTGCTCTGATTAGCTTTGCTATTCAGGGTCTTAACTACGGGATCGACTTCCAGGGCGGCACGACAATTCGTACGGAAAGTAGCCAGCCTGTTGATGTGGCAAGCTACCGCGCAGCACTGGAGCCGCTTGAGCTTGGGGATATTTCAATCACCGAAGTCTTTGACCCGAACTTCCGCGGTGATCAGTTTGTCAGTCAAGTTCGCATTCAGGCCCAAGAGGGCGAAGAAGCAGCGTCCGGTGATATGATTGCTGCGGTTGCGGATGCGCTTAGCGCCGTTGATAGTGGCTTGGTCTTGCCGTTTCCTGCGGTGGACAGCGTGGGCCCGACTGTCTCGGGCGAACTAATCCAAACAGCCGCGATCGCCGTGGTTTTGGCGATCTTGGCAGTACTTATCTACATCTGGTTACGGTTTGAGTGGCAATTTGCAATGGGTGCGGTCGCTGCTTTGGTGCACGATGTGGTGCTTACGATTGGTGTCTTTTCTGAACTTCAGATCCGCTTTGATCTGGCGATCATCGCGGCTCTTTTGACAATTGTTGGGTACTCGCTCAACGACACAGTTGTGGTGTTCGACCGCGTCCGCGAAAACTTGCGACGCTATAAGAAGAAAGACCTCAAGGAAGTTCTTAACCTGTCAATCAACGAGACCCTTTCGCGCACGTTTATGACATCTGTCACAACTTTGCTGGCGTTGATCTCATTGTTCGTTTTGGGCGGAGATGTCATTCGTGGCTTTGTGTTTGCGATGATTTGGGGTGTGATCGTCGGGACGTATTCGTCGATCTTTGTCGCGTCTGCTACTTTGCTAGCCTTGGGCGTTAAACGCGATTGGTCAAAACTAACTGATGAGGGCGGCACACAATTCGGCAACACCGATGCCTAGTGCGCTGCCCCGTGCGCTGTGGGGAGCGAAGGCATGTTTGGGATAACCTCTTGGGAATTATTCATCCCCGAGGCTTGGCCGCAGTTGCTGTTAACCGTGACTATCGCTGGCTTGGTTCGTGGTTTTTCTGGCTTTGGCACCGCGATGATTTACATGCCCGTCGCCGGTTCCGTTTTTGATCCCTTTGTTGCACTTACCACCATGGTCATCCTCGATTTACTTGGTCCTATTCCAGCGGTTCCACGTGCGATCCGCGATGGTGATCCAAAGGATGTTGCGCGGCTCGGGCTTGGTTATGTGCTGACGATGCCGATTGGATTGGCGATCTTAAGTGTCATCGCACCCGAAGTATTTCGCTACGGCATTTCCATGGTAGCACTTGTTTTATTGGTCATTTTGATCGGGGGCTTCCGCTATCGTGGGGTGCTTCATAAATGGTTAATCTATGTCACAGGTATGCTTGCAGGGTTCTTCGGCGGAACCAGCGGTCTTGCAGGGCCGCCTGTGATTTTGCTCTACATGGCCAGTTCAAAACCCGTCTCAGTAGTGCGCGCAAACAATATGTTGTTTTTGCTGTTGTCCGATTTGTTGTTGTTGGGCGTAATGGGTGGAACAGGGCGCCTGAGTATTGAGGCAATCGTGATCGGCGCGGGCCTGACGCTGCCATATATGACCGGTATTTTGATCGGTACCCGTTTGTTTGATCCCTCGCGCGAGGCAGTATATCGTCGTGTCGCATACACAATCATTGCCATTTCGGCGGTCTCCGGACTGCCGCTTTGGGGCTAATTCGAAACGGGTAAAACGATGCAGTTGAACGAAATTCATTACGATGATGCTGTGCCGGTTGATGGATACGGAACAGGGTTCTTTCGTGTTGGTGGGCAAGTGTTTCAAGGCCCTATTTTGGTAATGCCAAATGATGTGGTGCCTTGGGCGGGCTTTGAAGATGTTGCTGCAATTCAACCGTTTACAGATCAAATCGATGTTCTTTTTGTTGGCACGGGTGCGGAAATCGCGCATATCCCAACATCCTTGAAGACAGCCATTGAAGAGACCGGCATCGGTGTTGAGCCAATGTCGTCTCCATCTGCATGTCGGACATATAACGTGTTGGTTTCAGAAGGGCGTCGTATTGGATTGGCGCTGATCCCAGTCTGATGCTGGAACTTAATGAGGTAGCGGTTGCCCGTGGTGGCATCACAGTACTTGAAGGGGTCAGTTTTCAGCTCGATGCTGGTCATGCGCTTATTTTGCGGGGTGAAAACGGGATCGGAAAAACGACGCTGCTGCGCGCTATTGCTGGTCTTCAGCCGACAGTTAACGGAATGATTAAAGCGCCTGATGAAAGTATTGCGTTTGCAAGTCATGTGGACGGAATTAAAGCGCAGCTAACAGTACGCGAAAATCTGGAATTTTGGGCCGAAGTTTATGGCAATGCGTCATCTGATGTGGACGCTGCAATTCAAGCGATGAACCTGACGGAGTTGATTGATCGACCCGCCGCACAAATGTCAGCAGGCCAAAAGCGCCGGCTTGGCTTGGGGCGGTTACTGGTCACTGCAAGGCCAATTTGGGTACTTGACGAGCCCACAGTCTCGCTTGACCGCGCATCAGTTGCGCTTTTTGCGGATATTGTGCGGGCACATTTGGCGGGGGGTGGGGCTGCCCTAATTGCGACGCATATCGATCTTGAGATTGAGGCCGAAACACTTGATTTGACACCGTTTAAAGCCAAGGCGAACGTGACGGCCGATACTCCTGATGGGGACTACTGGTGAAGGCCCTTCTTCTTCGGGATTTGCGGCTCGCCACGCGGGCGGGCGGCGGCTTTGGGTTGGGCCTCGCGTTTTTTCTGATCCTTGCAACACTTATCCCATTTGGAGTTGGCCCACAGCCAGACGTCTTGGCTTCAATCGCGCCTGGCGTACTTTGGGTCGGTGCACTTCTGTCATGCCTTCTGTCGCTTGAACGTATTTTCGCGTTGGATTTTGAAGACGGTGCGCTTGATTTGATGGCTAGCTCGCCGCTGCCGTTAGAGGGCATCGTTGCGGCAAAGTCGCTGGCCCATTGGTTAACAACGGGGCTGCCATTGGTCGTAGCGGCACCGCTTCTTGGTCTTATGTTGAACCTTCCATCACAGTCTTATGGCTGGTTGCTGATATCATTGCTGATCGGAACGCCTGCGCTAAGTGTGATCGGCGCATTTGGCGCAGCACTCACTGTTGGGTTGAAACGCGGTGGCCTGCTGATATCCCTTTTGGTTCTGCCGCTTTATGTACCAACGCTGATATTTGGTGCCGATGTGGTACGCCGCGCGGGGCAAGGGTTGGACGCCAGCGTACCTACATTTATGCTCGCAGGGCTGACCTTAGGAGCAGTTGCGAGCATGCCATTTGCGAGTGCTGCTGCATTGCGCGCAGGGCTCAAGGGATCGTGAGTGCGGTGCAACGGCGCATAGGGCTGACAATTGTGAAAAGAGGGGCTATTTGAAGCGAATGTCACTTTGGAAATATGCAAATCCGCGCAAATTTATGGCGCTCTCGGGCAAACTTCTGCCGTGGACAGCCGTGGGTGCCGCGTTGCTGTGTGGTGTCGGCCTAATTTGGGGCTTTTTCTTCACGCCAGATGATTTTCGGATGGGCAGCACCGTTAAGATTATCTACATCCATGTGCCCTCTGCGATGATGGCCATTAATGTTTGGGTGATGATGCTGATAACGTCCCTGATCTGGCTCATTCGGCGCCATCACGTCAGCGCGCTTGCGGCCAAAGCAGCAGCGCCGATCGGGATGGTAATGACCCTTGTCGCACTGGCTACAGGTGCGATTTGGGGCAATCCGATGTGGGGAACCTACTGGGCGTGGGATCCACGTTTGACATCATTTTTGATCCTTTTTCTCTTCTATTTGGGATACATGGCGCTGTGGGAAGCGGTGGAGGACAAAGATACCGCCGCTGATCTGACCTCTGTGATGTGTTTGGTCGGATCGGTCTTTGCGTTGTTGTCACGCTATGCCACGCGCTTTTGGAACCAAGGTTTGCACCAAGGCACATCTGTTCCTGTAGCCACGGGCGAGAGGACTGTTGATGATGTGTTTTTTGTCCCGCTCGCCTTATCGATGGTGGGGTTCGGAGTACTTTTTGTCGCCCTAGTCTTGCTGCGTACGCGGACCGAAGTACGCGCCCGTCGCTTGGCAGTTTTGAACGCCCGCGAAAGGATGTCCGCATGATTGATCTGGGAAAATACGCGGCGGATGTTCTATTGGCCTATGGTATCTCGCTTGGGTTGATTGTGGGTCTTATTGGTCTTTCGATGTATCGGGCAAAGCGGATGAAAGCTGACCTTGCTGCAGCAGAAACACGCATTGAAGCGCGGCAGAACAATGGCACTTAAGCCGCTGATGATCATACCACCCTTGATTTTTGTGGGGTTTGCGGGGCTTGTAGCGGCAGGACTTTTCCGTGACGACCCGGATGCGCTGCCGTCCGCGCTGATCGGTCGTGAGGCACCTCCGATTGTTGTGAGCCAACTGTCAAGTAAACCGGAAATACCAAAAGATGCGCTTGATAAAGCAGGTGTTAAACTTGTTAACTTTTGGGCCAGCTGGTGCGCGCCGTGTCGTGCAGAGCATGACCAACTGATGGCGCTCGCTGGAAATGACATTCCCATTTATGGCGTGAACTATAAAGATGCTGGTAACGGCAATGCTATTGGATTTTTAAATGAGCTTGGTGATCCGTACCGCGCCGTTGGTCAGGACTTAACTGGCCGTGCCACTGCGATTGAATGGGGCGTTTACGGTATTCCCGAGACGTTCGTTGTCGATGCAAAAGGGCAGGTCACATTCCGCTTTGCAGGCCCAATTACGCAAAGCATTTTGGAAAGCACCATCTTGCCCGAGATTGAAGCCGCACAGAACAAATAGCGCGTAGCTGGCGCCTTCTTTTGTTTCTAAATATCCATTCGACGGTTCAAACAAAAACGCCCCGCCGAATAAACAGCGGGGCGTTTTTAATTACTATGGCGTTAACTTACGCAGCTTTGGCAAGGTTGCGCAGAACGTAGTGAAGCACGCCTCCGTTTTCGATGTATTCGATTTCGATGTTGGTATCGATACGGCACTTCAGCATGATGTGCTTTTGTGATCCATCGGCCATTATGATGGTCGCGGGCACTTCTTGTAGCGGCTCGATTGTGTCGAGACCGTTGATCGCTACAGTTTCTTCACCAGTCAAACCAAGTGATTTACGGCTGTCACCGCCTGTGAATTCAAACGGGATAACGCCCATGCCAACCAAGTTTGAGCGGTGGATACGCTCAAAGCTTTCAGCGATCACAGCTTTAACACCCAAAAGGGCCGTGCCTTTAGCCGCCCAGTCACGGGACGAGCCCGCGCCGTACTGCTCGCCACCAAAGATGACCAGCGGTGTGCCAGCTTCCTGGTAGGCCATCGCCGCGTCAAAGATTGATGTCTCGTCGCCGTTCGGGCCTTTGGTATAGCCACCCTCAACACCGTCGAGCATTTCGTTCTTGATGCGAATGTTGGCAAATGTGCCGCGCATCATGACTTCGTGGTTACCGCGGCGCGACCCGTATGAGTTGAACTCACGGACGGGGACCTGACGCTCGACTAGATATTGACCAGCAGGTGTGGTGTCTTTGAACGAACCAGCAGGGCTGATGTGGTCAGTTGTGATCATGTCACCAAGGACGGCCAAAACCTTGGCGCCTTCGATGTTTTCGATCTTCTTGGTCGCCATTGTGATGCCTTGGAAATAAGGCGGGTTTTGCACATATGTTGACGCAGCAGGCCAGTCGTATGTTTTTTCGTTAGTTGTTTCAACGGCTTGCCACTTGTCATCTCCTTTGAAGACATCAGCGTATTTCGACAGGAACGCTTCACGGGTCACAGTTTGCTCAACCAGTTCGGCGACCTCTTGGCTGGTTGGCCAGATGTCTTTCAGATACACATCTTTGCCGTCTGGCGTCTGTGTGATCGGATCCGTTGCAAGGTTGATGTCCATTGTGCCCGCAAGAGCATAGGCCACAACAAGGGGAGGTGACGCGAGGTAGTTCGCGCGCACGTCTGGTGAAATCCGGCCTTCAAAGTTGCGGTTGCCAGACAACACTGATGTCGCGACCAAATCACCTTCGGCGATGGCTTCTGACAGCTCTTTTTGGAGCGGACCTGAGTTGCCAATACATGTTGTGCAACCGTAGCCCACCAAGTTGAAGCCAATTTTATCCAGATCATCTTGGAGATCTGCCGCTTCGAGATACGCCGAAACTACTTGGCTTCCTGGTGCCAGGGATGTCTTCACCCATGGTTTACGGTCAAGGCCAAGTGCCGCAGCTTTGCGCGCCACAAGGCCCGCGCCGATCATGACGTAGGGGTTGGACGTGTTGGTGCATGAGGTGATTGAGGCAATCACAACTTTACCTGATTCCATTGTGTAATCTTCGCCAGCGACGGGAACCTGTTTGCCCATTGGGCGCTTGAAGGTCTCTTCCATCTCTTTGGCAAACGCGGCTTTCGCACCAGTCAATGCAACGTAGTCTTGTGGGCGCTTTGGACCGGAAATTGCCGGAACAATTGTGCCCATATCAAGGTGCAAGGTGTCTGTGTAAACAGGTGCGTAATCATCACCTCGCCAGAAACCGTTTTCTTTGGCATATGCCTCAACGAGGGCCACGCGATCTTCGTCGCGGCCTGTGTTGCGCAGGTAGCGCAGTGTTTCGCTGTCGATTGGGAAGAAGCCACATGTCGCTCCATATTCTGGCGCCATGTTGGCGATTGTCGCGCGGTCCGCCAGCGGCAGTTTATCAAGACCAGCGCCGTAGAATTCGACGAATTTGCCAACAACGCCTTTAGCGCGCAGCATTTCAACGACCTTCAGGACCAAGTCAGTACCTGTGGTACCTTCCATCATGGCACCAGTCAGCTCAAACCCGATAACTTCGGGGATCAACATGGAAATAGGCTGACCAAGCATTGCGGCTTCGGCTTCAATACCGCCAACGCCCCACCCAAGAACAGCTGCGCCGTTAACCATTGTGGTGTGGCTGTCTGTACCAACAAGCGTGTCAGGGTATGCAACCTCAACGCCGTTCTGATCTTTGTCAGTCCAGACAGTTTGCGCAAGATACTCAAGGTTTACCTGGTGGCAGATACCGGTGCCGGGGGGCACAACGCGGAAGTTATCAAACGCTTTTTGGCCCCATTTCAGAAAGGTATAGCGCTCCATGTTGCGCTCATACTCACGGTCCACGTTCATCTGGAACGCGCGTGGGTTGCCGAATTCGTCGATCATCACAGAGTGGTCGATGACCAGATCAACAGGGTTCAGCGGGTTGATTTTGTCAGGGTTACCACCAAGCGCCACGATGCCGTCGCGCATCGCTGCAAGGTCAACAACGGCCGGAACGCCTGTGAAATCCTGCATCAAAACACGGGCAGGGCGGTAGGCGATCTCGCGTGGGTTTTTGCCACCTTTAGCACCCCATTCCGCGAATGCTTTGATATCGTCAACGCTAACCGTTTTGCCATCTTCAAAGCGCAGCATATTTTCCAAAACGACCTTCAGGGCCGCTGGCAATTTCGCGAAATCACCCAAGCCAGCAGCAGTCGCTGCGGGAATCGAGTAATAGTCGATGCTTTGTGCACCAACTGTAAGCGTTTTGCGGGTTTTTGCGCTGTCATGTCCGACTGTAATGGTCATTTGGCATCCTTCCAAAGGGCTACGGTTGATCAAGTTTAGGTGCGGTTTAGCGCCGTTCGGTTCATAAAATCAACGGCTAATCGACGTTTTGGTATATTTTGTATACAATTGCACACCGAAATACGGCGCAACCACGCGTTTGGTTGTCATATGGCTCGCAAAACCTTGATTGGCGCATAGGTCGTGCGTGCGTTAGGAAGGGGATAAACCTGAGGAAACCACATGAAGCAGTTTATATTTGCAGCGGGTATGGCAGCAGTTGGCGCATTTGGCAGCGTGGGTCCAAGTACGGCGGACGATCATCCGATTGTGGTTGAATTGTTCACATCGCAAGGGTGTTCAAGTTGCCCTCCTGCAGATGCGTTGCTTCATGAATTAGCCGCTAGCGATGATGTCATCGCGTTGGCGTTGCACGTTGATTATTGGGATTACATCGGCTGGAAAGACAAGTTTGCAAATCCGGCATTTACCAAGCGACAAAAAGGCTACGCTCGCGTGGCCGGATCGCGGTCAATCTATACGCCGCAGATGATCGTTGGCGGGGTTGATCATGTGGTTGGCTATAAACCGATGCAATTGGCTGATTTTGTCCAAGAACACCGCAGTTTACAGGCAAAAGTTGACGTCAGGCTGACCCGGTCTGGTGATCAGCTTGAGGTAACGGCGCAAACTGATGAGCCACGCCAAATGGTTGTTCAACTGGGTCGCTATACACCGTTGCAGACTGTGGCGATTGAGCGCGGAGAAAACCGCGGCAAGACTTTGGAATACGCCAACGTCGTTCATGATTGGCAAATGGTCGGCAAATGGAATGGCCGTGCGCCGCTGTCGCTGAGTATTGATAGCGCCGAAGGCGGACCCGTTGTGGCGATCATTCAAGCGGCAACGCACGGTGCAATATTGGGTGCTGCGCGGCTCCGTTAGTCAGTCAGCCGACACGCCAAGAATATTCTTCCAACGTCGGTGTATCCAAAACCACTGTTCGGGGTGGGCGTAGACTTTTTGCTCTAGTCGGCGGTTCAACTCAATCATAATCGCCTCGGGGCTGTCACCCTCTACGGGCGCCTCTAACTCGGTTTGAAACGTGATGCCATCCGCGTTGCGGATGCAGAAATACGGCAGTACCAGCGCGTCAAACTTTAACGCCAGCTCGCCAATGCTTTGGGCGGTGCGCGTTGGTTGCCCCATAAACGGAATTTCTGGCGAGCTGCCTGAGTAAATGTCATAGAGCAAGACCAATGGACCGCCCGCGCGTAGATGTTTGACAAACCCCCGTGTCCCACTGCGCCCTTGAGCAAACATGGGACCGCTTACGCTTTGCATGGCTTCTACGTAGTGAGCGTTGAAGAAAGGGTTTTTCATCGGTCGGTAAAGAGCGCCGATCGTGATCCCTTGGTCTTTCAAAAGGATCCGAAGTGCTTCGTAATTGCCGAAATGACCAGTCGCAAAAATTACGGGACGACCAACATCAAGAGCGGCGCGTAGGGCGGTCATCCCGTCGCCGGTAATCGTGCCTTTGCGCACAACCTTCGCCAGATCATTGAGTGAATAGTTCTCAATCACAGTGCGGCCAGCGTTGTCACAAGCTGCTTTGGCCAGTTTGCGAATTTCTGGCTTTGGCATCTGCGGAAACACCAACGCAAGGTTTCGCTCTGCGCGCTTGCGATACCCAGCCACGCGGGCAATACCACCGGATACGATCTGGCCCATCACTCGCACACGGGATTTGTAAGGCAGACGCTTTGTGAGCCAGATTAGCGTGCGTAAAACAAGATCGGTCAGCCAGCGTTGGACTGTTACGCGGTCAAGCATAGGGCTAAACCGTGTTTCTGATTCTGTCGCAGATGTTTGGGATCCAACGGAGCGGGGCATGCGTATTAGGCTTTGCTTTCAGTCGTTTCTTTGGTGCCTAAGGCCACGAATGGCACACCGTTTCAATGTTGTAACTGCCAGAACGCCCTAACGCAATGTTGGTAAGATATGTGCGAGTGACAGGGCGTGGATGTCGCGCGTCTGGCAGTTTACTCGGCAACCAGCAGCAACGTGCCAGCGGCTTCCATCTCGCGGATCGTGGCTGCAACAGCGCTCATGGCATCTTCGCCATCGACTTGAGACACCGGTCCGCCATCTTTGATCTCGTCGAGCATACTTTCGGCCATCCGCTTGGACATGTTGTCCAAGATGAAATTGGCCGGCGCTTCCATGCCTGTCGACAGCGCCGCGGATAGGGCGGTCAAAAACTGTTCGGGCGCCACGTCTTTGGTGATTTTGGGCACATCTCGGGGGTCAATCCGTTCTGGAATATTTGCGAATGTGAAGATGGATTTGCGCACATCTTCGGCAAATTTTGCGTCCGTTTCATCAAGGCCCACTAGCACATCATCACGTGTCTGGGCGCGGGCAAAGTTCAAGATTGCGCCGACGCGCTCAACAGGGCTGTCATTAAACGCTTGAACCGGCTGTGTACCCAGTTGGTCAACGATGGAAATACCAATTAATTCCATTGCTTGTGTTGTAACGCCCGTTGTCACAGAAATAGCGTAGGTAATGCGGCGCGCGCGTTCGCCGGGCAGAGCACCAAGGATTTTAGCGGCCTTTGCAACCTGAAGTTTTGACAAAACGACCGCGCAAACTTCGATGCTCTCCCCCGCTAACAGATCAACCAGCTGTTCGACGGGCAGGCCTGCGATGGTTTCCCACGGGTTCGATTGCGGGGCGAGACCCGCCTCCTTGCGGAGCTGTCCCGCAAGGCTTGGATCAAGAGATTTCCCCATCAAATCAAGGGTGCCGCCAATATCTTTGGGGAAAGTGAGGGCCGTACTTTCCAACTCAGCCACAAATTCATCAATCACGGCTTCAACTGTGGCGCGGTCAAGGGGGCTCATCTGCCGCATTTGATCCATCAAGCCGGTCTGTTGCTCAATCGCGAGTGTACTCAAAGACAACTCACCGCCACCGCCCAAAAGCGCGCGCACAATCACAGCTGCTTTTTCACGCTTGCTCAAGCCAGCCGTGTCAGAACCCGCTGCGGGCAATTCTGGAAAGGACGGAATCACACGACACCCCTTGTGACGATTAATTAGGGGCATCTAACGCAGCGGATATGAACAACCCCCTAAAGGATTGCATTTTAAGCGTTTTTAATAGCTGTAGCCTTGGCCGTTTTGCAGCGCCATGCGTAGGGAAATCTCTGCCCATGTGCCGCGACCGCCACGGGTGCGGATTTCGGTCAGCTGTGCTGAAGCCAGCTCGATGTTGCCACTCTCAACATAGCCCTGACCCATGTATGAGCGCGCTAAAAGATTGTTTGGGTTCACGGTCAACGCCTTTTGATAATAGGCAAGGCCGGTACTGGCGTCACCCATTTTGCGGTGGGTAAAGCCCAGATATGTTAACACGCGGTCGTCATTGGGCATTTGCATCAAATTAAGCATTTGTTGTGCATCGTGATGGCGGCCCGCCTAGGCCAACTCGTGCGCGGCTTCAAAAATTGCGTCGTTGCCAAGGGAACTTTCCTTGATCTCGACACAGCTCTGTTTGTCCGCATCGTAGACCATTCCGGTCTCACATTCGGTCGTGGTTTTGGTGGCTGTAGGCGGTGTTGGGCTGCTGGAGCCTGCCGCAAAAAGGGCAGTTGGTGCCAAAGCAAGGGTCGCGATAAGTGTGGTGCGCATCATTGATCCTCGTAACTGGTTGCCCTTAGAGGATAGAGCGTCGCGATGCGTGCCCAAGTCCCAAAGCGGGCAGGCCACGCATCTGTGATTAAGCTTAGCCGAAAACGCGTTTGAAAATGGTATCAACGTGTTTGGTATGATAGCCTAGGTCGAATTTTTCTTCGATGCTTTTGACCCCCAAAGCGGCAACAACATCGCTGTCGCCCAGCAATTCGGTTTTGAAATCTTTGCCGTCTTCCCACACTTTCATCGCATTGCGCTGAACGTAGACATAGGCGTCTTCGCGCGACACACCCGCTTGGGTCAGGGCAAGCAGCACGCGCTGTGACATCACAAGGCCGCTGAATTTGTTCATATTGGCCAACATGTTGTCGGGGTAGATCAGTAGTTTGTCGATAACGGACGTCAGGCGCGCCAGCGCAAAATCAAGCGTGACAGTTGTGTCTGGGCCAATCGTGCGCTCAACGCTGGAGTGGCTGATGTCGCGCTCATGCCAAAGGGCAACGTTTTCCATCGCCGGAACAACAGCCATACGCACAATCCGCGCAAGGCCCGTCAGGTTTTCTGTCAAAACAGGGTTTTTCTTGTGCGGCATCGCAGAAGAGCCTTTTTGGCCTGCGCTGAAATATTCCGCTGCTTCCAGAACCTCTGTGCGCTGCATGTGGCGCACTTCTGTGGCGATATTCTCAACACTCGAGGCGATGACACCCAAAGTTGCAAAGAATGCTGCATGACGGTCACGGGGGATAACTTGGGTGCTGATCGGCTCAGGTGTGAGACCAAGCTTTGCGCAGACATGCTCTTCTACGCGCGGGTCGATGTTGGCAAAAGTACCGACGGCGCCGCTGATGGCGCCAGTCGCGATCTCGTCCCGTGCGGTGCGCAGGCGCGTCAGGTTGCGGTCCATCTCTGCGTAAAAACGCGCAAGCGTCAGACCCATGGTGGTGGGCTCGGCGTGGATGCCGTGGCTGCGGCCAACGCGGATGGTGTCTTTGTGCTCAATCGCGCGGCGCTTCAGCGCGGCTAGCAATGCTTCAAGATCGGCAATCAGCAGATCAGCTGCACGGGTAAGTTGTACGTTGAATGTGGTGTCCAACACATCTGATGATGTCATGCCTTGGTGAACAAAGCGGGCCTCATCGCTGCCGACGTGCTCTGCCAAGTGGGTCAGAAACGCGATGACGTCGTGTTTGGTGACAGCCTCGATCTCATCAATGCGGTCCACATCGAACTCTACATCTTTTGCCTTCCACACAGCGTCAGCGTTTTCGCGCGGGATCACACCAAGATCAGCCATCGCATCGCACGCGTGTGCCTCGATCTCGTACCAGATTTTGAACTTGGTTTGCGGCGACCAGATAGAGACCATTTCAGGGCGGGAATAGCGAGGGATCATAGGGCGAGGCCTTTTTTGAAGAGAGTTGGGGTTGGCAAAGGGCTTGGCGGCCTCTTAAACCCTTGGACAGATGGGAACAAGGGCAGGGTACGGGACACAGATGATGATGCCGCCGTATTCGACATGCACATGGACAAGACGGGTGGTGGAATGAGCGAAGATCCAGCAGTGAGACAGTTGTCCGATTTTGAGGGTGTTTGGCAACTTACGCGTAAAGTTATCCATGCAGATGGCACAGTTGCGCGGTTTAACGGGACGGGGACATTCGTCCGCGTTCAGTCAGGTCTTGTCTATGATGAAAGCGGTGCGCTGCAATTTGAAATGCCGCGGACAGATGTCTCGGGTGCAGCAGAGCTGGGTTCCAAGATTACAGGAACCCGTAGATATTTTTGGGACACACCTGATGATGGCTCGGGGGCGGACCATGTGCCTGTACGCTTTGCAGATGGGCGGGCGTTTCACCTGGTCCCCTTGGGCGGGGGCGATGCGGCACATTGGTGTGATCCGGATCAGTATGATGTGTCGTATGATTTCACCCAGTGGCCGGTTTGGGCAGCGGTCTGGCACGTGCGCGGGCCGCGCAAAGACTACGTGATGACAAGCCAGTACTGTCGCTAACACTGTGGTCGGGGTGCTTATTCTCTTGCGATTGGGCCGTGTGCGCGATTAAACAGGCGGTAACGAGAACAAGATTGGAGATCTCCGATATGGCGTTGACCATGAACGACAAAGTCCTAACCGAAGCGTTTGGCGCATCCGAAGGCGCGCTTTTGCGCCTCAAGCAAATCATGCTGGTAGTGGTAGGTATTGCCGCGTTGGCGATCGCTGCAAAAGTGAAGATCCCCATGATCCCCGTGCCAATGACCCTTGGTACATTGGCTGTTCTGACCGTTGGCGCAGCCTATGGCCCGCGTTTGGGACTGGTTACAATCATCGGTTACATGATCTTGGGTGCTGCAGGTTTTGACGTGTTTGCATCATCCGCGGCGGGCGTATCCGGCATTGAATACATGATGGGCGGCACAGGTGGCTATCTGGTTGGCTACGTGCTTGCGACGTTGGCATTGGGTGTGTTGGCGCGCATGGGCTGGGATCGTAGTGCTGCCAAAATGGCCGCAGCGATGCTAATCGGCAACGCGCTTATCTACATCCCAGGCCTGCTGTGGCTCGGTACACTTTACGGCTGGGACAAACCGATCCTTGAATGGGGCCTGACACCGTTCATCTACGGCGATCTGCTGAAATTGGCGATTGCGGCGATGATCGTGCCAATGGCGTGGAAAGCAATCGGCAAAGCCCGCGGTTAATCCTGCGAAACATATTTAATGTTATTTAGGCGCTCACCAATTAGGTGGGCGCCTTTTTTCATGAGCGGAAGCTTAGGAGCCGTAATGAGACCGGCGTCCGTTTACGGGTCGATGGCCACTTACGCGCCCGAGGCAAGCACGGTCTCAATCTTGCTGGATTGCTCAAGGGTTTTGTGGACCGGACATTTGTCCGCAATTTCCATCAAACGTGTGGTTTGTTCAGGCGTTAAAGGGCCTGACAAATGTATCGCGCGGCGGAAATTATCGATACGGACATTTGTCGCAGGATCGCTGTCTTGGGCGTGCATTTTGTCGTGGGTGACGTCGACGGAGACATGTTCAAGGGGCCAGCCTTTGCGCCGCGCGTACATCCGAATTGTCATTGACGTGCACGCACCCAGACCCGCTGCGAGAAACCCGTAAGGGGACATTCCTTGATTTGTGCCACCGTAAGCCTGAGGTTCATCCGCAAGCACGTGATGTTTTTCACCTGATCTGATGTCTTGCAAAAACCCTTTGGGGTCGGCCTCTGACACACGGGTAACACCTTCGGGCACGCCAATGGGCGGTGCGGGACGGGTAACATCGATATACCGCTCCGCCCACGCAGCGATCACACCAGCGGCATATTCTGCATCGGCGGGGCTGCGCAACAGGTGGTCGGCTTTGTCGAGTGTCACGAATGACTTTGGATGCCGCGCGGCGACAAAAATCCGACTGGCGTTTTCAATACCCACGGTTTCATCAACGGGCGAATGCATGATCAAAAGGGCGGCATTAAGGTTTCGTACTGCGGCCTCAATTTTAATGCCTTGTACGTCCTCAACAAACTGTTTGCCAATCGTAAAGGGCCGCCCGCCAAGGGTCACTTCGGCGGAACCTTTAGCGATAATGTCGGGAATGGCGCCCGCGAAATGATGGGTCACATGCGCAGGGTCAAAAGGCGCACCTAGGGTCACAACGCCCTTAATTTGGGGTAACTGCGCGGCGGCCTTCAATACTGCGGCTCCTCCAAGGGAGTGCCCGATCAACAGGGAAGGCGTCAAATTCCGCTCGGTCAGATAGGCGCTCGCAGCGACCAGATCATCTACGTTTGAGGTGAAATCTGTTTGGGCAAAGCGCCCTTCGGACTGCCCAAGGCCGGTAAAATCAAAGCGCATAACAGCAAACCCCATGGCCGATAGTCGGGCCGCGATGCGCCGTGCGGCAGGCAGGTCTTTGGTGCAGGTAAAACAGTGGGCCAGAAGCGTCGTTGCAATGGGGTCTCCTGCGGGCAGATCAAGACGCGCGGACAGGCTCAGGCTAGCGCTATTTTTGAATTCGATTGTCTCGCTCGGCATGGTGCGCCCCGTTTTGGTGTGCCTCATATGTGCAAGTTGGGCAGTGCAATCGCAAGTTATGCTTCATCAGCGTCACGGGAAGGTGACGGACGTTACGTTTTGCCTGTGGCTTTATGAACGGTTTCGACAAAAAAGCCGTGCCAGAGGTGATCCGGACGCGGCAGTTGGTCGGGCGGAGGAGATGAGATGTGGCGTTAGGCCGAGCAGCAGATTAGACCGCGGCGCAGGCGTTCTTCCAAAGTTGCGCGGGCAGGGCGTGCGGCGCGTAATTGGATTGCAATCGTCGACCATCCGCCTCTTCCGCGTTTGCGGATCGACAGTGTTTTGCGTTCAATGCGCTTGGGGCTGATTTGGCCGTGCGCGGTATTTGGGGACGTGGTCTGTGATATCGACATCTGTGCAATCCTTTTATTGGATGATCTTTGTTTAGACGCCGATTTGGGAACAATAAGGTTAAAATTGTGGAAATGTTTTGTTTCCGAAGTCGAAAAAGTGTCATTTGGGATAGTTAATGGGCGCTGGTGAGACAGTTATGTCACGTATTCAGGTCGTGGGCTGTGGCCCATAAGCCTGAAAACCGCCCACGAAAAAAGGGCGCCTTGATGCGGAGCGCCCTTAGTTCTGTTATCTAAAGTAGCGATTAGCAGCTGTAGTACATTTTGAACTCAACAGGGTGTGGTGTGTGCTCATACGCCACCAGTTCTTCCATTTTGAGAGCAACGTAGCCATCAATTTGGTCTTTTGTGAACACGTGACCGGCCAAGAGGAACTCGTGATCTGCTTCCAGAGCGTCAAGCGCTTCGCGCAAGCTGCCGCAGACTGTTGGAATTTCCGCGAGCTCTTCTGGTGGCAGATCGTAAAGGTCTTTGTCAGACGCCGCACCTGGGTCGATTTTGTTTTTGATGCCGTCAAGGCCAGCCATTAACAGGGCTGCAAAGCACAAGTATGGGTTGGCTGCGGGATCAGGGAAACGTGCTTCGACGCGTTTTGCTTTGGGGCTTTCGGCCCATGGAATACGTACGCAGCCTGAGCGGTTACGAGCAGAATATGCGCGAAGGACAGGTGCTTCAAAGCCCGGGATCAAACGCTTGTAGCTGTTTGTAGATGGGTTTGTGAACGCGTTCAGTGCTTTTGCATGCTTCAAGATGCCGCCAATGAAATATAGCGCTTCTTGGCTGAGATCGGCGTATTTGTCGCCTGCAAACAATGGCTTACCATCTTTCCAGATCGACATGTTTACGTGCATGCCTGTGCCGTTATCACCTGCGATTGGCTTTGGCATAAAGGTTGCGGATTTACCGTATGCGTGTGCTACGTTGTGGATCACGTATTTGTATTTCTGCAACTCATCGGCTTGTTTGGTGAGCGAGCCGAAGACCAGGCCAAGCTCGTGCTGGCATGACGCCACTTCGTGGTGGTGCTTGTCCACTTTCATGCCCATGCGCTTCATGGTCGACAGCATTTCACCGCGAATGTCTTGTGCATCGTCAATTGGGTTAACAGGGAAGTAACCGCCTTTAACGCCGGGACGGTGACCCATATTGCCCATTTCGTACTCGGTGTCTGTGTTCCATGACGCGTCTTGTGCGTCGATTTGGTAAGACACTTTGTTCATCTCAACAGAGAAACGCACGTCGTCGAACAGGAAAAATTCCGCTTCTGGGCCAAAGAACGACTGGTCGCCGATGCCTGACGAGATCAAGTAGGCTTCTGCTTTTTCCGCTGTGCCACGTGGGTCGCGTGAGTAGGGCTCGCCTGTGTCAGGCTCAACGACTGAGCAGTGAATGCAGAGTGTTTTTTCGGCATAGAACGGGTCAATGTATGCAGAGTTGGCATCGGGGATCAGCTTCATGTCTGACTCTTCGATCGATTTCCAGCCCGCGATGGATGAACCGTCGAACATGAAGCCGCCATCAAGGAAGTCTTCGTCAACTTCGTCATTGATTACAGTTACGTGCTGCAGCTTGCCGCGTGGGTCTGTAAAACGGATGTCGACATACTCGATGTCTTCGTCCTTGATCATCTTTACGATGTCAGCGTTGGTTGTCATTACCATGGCTCCCTTGGAAATAGTGTTGGTAAAGAATGGGTTAGATAGCGTCGTCGCCGGTTTCACCGGTACGAATGCGGATGGCTTGGCTTACGTCAGATACGAAAATCTTACCATCGCCGATTTTGTCCGTTTTGGCCGCGTTGATGATCGCGTCAATCGCCGGATCAAGTAGATCATCGGTCAATACGACTTCAATTTTTACTTTAGGCAGAAAATCAACGACATATTCAGCGCCACGATACAGTTCCGTGTGCCCTTTTTGACGGCCAAAACCTTTGACTTCAATTACGGAAAGGCCTTGCACACCAATATCTTGGAGCGCTTCTTTAACTTCGTCCAATTTGAACGGCTTAATGATTGCTTCGAGTTTTTTCACCGCGCAGAGCCTCCTGAATTGTGCTGCTACGGGCAAATCACGTCTGTGGGTGGGGGACAATATATCAGACGACACAGACTGGCTGTGACTGGCTAATTTAGACTTTCTGCCTAAAAATTAAGCAATGCGCCGAAAATAGGCGCAACAAATAAACTGAACCTTACTGGGCGCAAGATTACTTGGTTAACGAAGCCACACGTTCGCGCTCGACAATCACTTCAAGCCCGTTCGCGTAAATGATCTGTGGGGCGTCAAACAGTAGGTGTAAAAACGTTATACGCCGCTTGGTGCTGCGGACAATCGTCTCGCCGTTGACGAGTTTTTCAGCATTAATAGCCGCTTGATGTGTCCCTCGCAGCGCCTTCGCCAGCCAGTTGCGCAGCAAAACAGGTTGATCGGTGGGTAAAGACAGATGAGCCGAGCGCATGAGCAGACATGTGTACAGGCTCTAAGATATCAGAACTCTGATGAATGCCCTGAAGCCTGACCAAACCGCGGTTGCGCTATACAATACGATCGCCTGGGTTCAGGTATTCAACGGGAAGCTCGCCTTCCGCTGTCATAATTAACGTGCCGGCTACAAAGCCCGACGTATGTAATTCGCGCGCACCGTTAGAGTGGTCAGTTCTTGTGTTTCTATTAACCTGCTCTGCAGTGCGTCCGGCCATTTTCGGCTCCATTACGCAAGTCCTGCTACTGTCTCAATTCTTTAACTTAACAAAACATGAACGTGCTGTCTTGGTAAGAGTTCTGGGAGCTGATCCATTTTATGCAGATTTTTTCGCCTGTTGCGCAAAAACCCTCTCGCATCCCGCGCAGAGCTTTGCTAAGTGCTTGCGCAGTGCGGGTGTGGCGGAATTGGTAGACGCACCAGATTTAGGTTCTGGCGCCGCGAGGCGTGGGGGTTCAAGTCCCTTCACCCGTACCATTTACACAATAGATTTGGGCATATTTTGAAAGGCGCTTGCACCTTTTGGCCGACCCTCATAGAAGGGCCGCTGAATTACGTATTACGCCGATAAAAGGACGATCCCTATGCAGGTCACTGAGACATTGAACGAAGGTCTGAAACGCGCTTATTCCATCGTGGTACCTGCCGCGGAATTGGACGCCAAGGTTAACGAGAAACTGGTCGAAGCGCAGCCAGAAATCGAAATGAAGGGCTTCCGTAAGGGCAAAGTCCCCATGGCGTTGCTCAAAAAGCAATACGGCCCACGCGTGATGGGCGAAGCCATGCAAGAAGCCATCGATGGCGCAATGGCGACGCATTTTGAAGAAACTGGTGATCGCCCCGCGATGCAACCAGAAGTCAAAATGACAAACGAAAACTGGAAAGAGGGCGACGATGTTGCCGTAGACATGAGCTACGAAGCTCTGCCTGCAATCCCTGACGTTGATTTCTCAGACATCGAGCTTGAGAAACTGGTTGTCAAAGCTGACGACGCGGCGATCGACGAGGCGCTGGCTTCATTGGCCGAGACTGCGCAAAACTTCAAAGACCGCAAAAAAGGCACCAAGGCGAAAGATGGCGATCAAGTCGTCATGGATTTCTTGGGCAAAGTTGACGGCGAAGC
>NZ_CBFHHE010000016.1:0-41880 GCF_965655635.1 Nereida sp. | reverse complement strand
GGGTGCCACCATCTGGACTATCTGACGTGCTCCTGATTATGTCTCAGTGCGCACTTTCATTATTGATTGAGACTTAGCCGATGCCCATCAAAAACCGTTTTGCAGAAATGCTGCCCGAGATCACTGAATGGCGCCATGATTTTCACGCCCACCCCGAGTTGTTGTTCGACACCCATCGAACAAGCGGCATTGTGGCCGAGAAACTGCGCGCGTTTGGCTGTGATGAAGTTGTCGAAGGTTTGGGCCGTACCGGTGTTGTTGGTGTGATCAAGGGTAAGGTTGATACAGAAGGTCGCGTTGTGGGGCTGCGCGCAGATATGGACGCGCTTCCGATTTTTGAGGCCACTGGCCTTGCGTATGCCAGCAAAGCCGAGGGTAAGATGCACGCTTGTGGTCACGATGGCCATACGTCGATGCTGCTTGGTGCAGCGAAATATTTGACCGAAACACGAGCCTTCAATGGCACAGTGGTTGTGATCTTTCAGCCCGCTGAAGAAGGTGGCGGTGGTGGCCGAGAAATGGTGAATGACGGCTTGATGGAACGGTTTGGCATTCAAGAGGTCTACGGAATGCACAATTGGCCCGGTGTGCCCGTTGGTACATTCGCAATCCGTTCTGGGCCGTTTTTTGCAGCTGCTGACAACTGGACCATCACCGTCAAGGGGCATGGCGGGCACGCGGCCAAACCGCATGAAACGGTCGATCCCACGGTGACGGCCAGCCATATGGTGATAGCGCTTCAAAGTATCGCCAGCCGAAATGTCGATCCGACCAAACAAATAGTGGTATCGGTGACCAGTTTTGAAACCGAAAGCAAAGCGCACAATGTCATCCCGTCAACCGTGACCTTAAAAGGGACTGTCCGTACGCTTGATGAGGAAGTTCGAGATTTAGCTGAGCGCCGTCTAAGCGAGATTGCCAATGGCACGGCCAAGATGATGGGCGCCAGGGTCGAGGTCGACTACCTGCGTAATTATCCGGTGATGGTAAACGCCGAAGCTGAAACAGAATACGCCGCTGCTGCGGCGCGCGCTGTAAGCGGTGCGTGTGATGAAGCGCCATTAATTATGGGAGGCGAGGATTTTGCGTTTTTGTCCAATGCTCGTCCCGGTGCATATATTTTGGTTGGCAACGGTGACACCGCGCCAGTGCATCACCCAGAGTACAACTTTACCGATGACGCGATCCCTGCGGGCTGTTCATGGTGGGTGGAAATGGCTCAAAGCCGCATGCCACTTGGCTAGACCTTAGCCACCCGTGTGTGACATGTGCCGCGCCACTTGGCCTTCTACGCTCTGTCTTGAGTAATCAAAGTCGTGGCCATTTGGCTTTAGGCCAATTGCCGCGCGAATGGCGTCGTCCAACTGTTCATTGCCTTCACTAGCGCGCAGCGGTGCGCGAAGGTCCGATTTTCCGTCTTGGCCCAAGCATGTGTAAATCTCGCCTGTACATGTGATCCGCACACGATTGCAGCTTTCACAAAAGTTATGGGATAGCGGGGTGATGAACCCAATCTTCTGACCTGTCTCCTCAACCCGAACATAGCGCGCTGGACCACCTGTTCTGTCGCTCAGGTCCGTCAGGGTATATTGGGTTTCAAGTGTTTCGCGCAGTTCTTTTAAGGACCAATATTGTCCGATCCGGTTCTCGTTACCGATGTCGCCCATTGGCATGACTTCGATCCACGTCAGGTCCATGTCGCGTTGCGCACAGAACTCAGCCAGTGTGAACAATTCATTCTCGTTGAAGCCTTTCAGAGCAACGGCGTTCAGCTTGACCCGCAAGCCTGCTGCTTGTGCGGCATCCAATCCACGTAAAACTTGGGGTAGCCGCCCCCAGCGAGTTACTTCGGCAAACTTTGCTTCATCAAGCGTGTCGAGGCTTACGTTAATGCGGCGCACACCTGCAGCGTAAAGCGCATCCGCATATTTCTCTAACTGGCTACCGTTGGTGGTGAGGGTCAGTTCATCCAGTGCGCCGTTTTCAAGGTGCCGGCCCATAGCGTTGAAAAATGTCATGATTTCGCGGCGCACAAGCGGCTCACCACCTGTGACCCTCAGCTTACGAACGCCCATTGTGATGAAGCGGCTGCACAAACGGTCAAGCTCTTCGAGGGTCAACAGATCACGTTTGGGTAAAAACGTCATGTTTTCAGACATGCAATACACACAGCGGAAATCGCAGCGGTCAGTAACAGACAGGCGTAAATAAGTGATTGCGCGCGCAAAAGGGTCGATAAGAGGCATATTCATGGGGCGAATGTAGGCAGCTCGCTGATGCGCCACAAGTTCAAAACCGGCGTTTTCCAGTCGATAAAACCGGTTGTTCGGTCTTCTGTCACCACCTAAGCTTGAGCCATGAGATATTTTGTTATTGGTTTGAGTTTGCTGGCCCTGCTTGGTGGGTGTGATGTGTTTAATCTGGCCTCATCCCGCCCTGTCATTCAAGGAGTTGAGGCATCGCAAGGTAGCGATAGTAGCAAAGCCGATGCTCCGACGGTCCCCAAGACTGCACGCACGGCTGAGGCTTTTGATATAACAACGCCAGCGGAACGCGCGGCTGCGGTGCAAAAAAATCCTGAGGCGTCGACATTTTTAGGCGAGACCATCGCAAGTCTTGGCAATCCTGCTGACATCGGCATTTGGCTTTTGACCCCGCTGGTCGACACAGCTCAGACGGGTAGGGTGCAATACGGCGATGCCTCTGTCGTGCTGGAGCTACGTCCGATCACGGGAGAACCGACAGGGGCGTCGCAACTATCCCTTTCCGCGATGCGGCTGTTAAAAGCCCCGCTAACCGAACTGGTTCGTGTCAACGTTTTTGCGAGTTAGTAGCCCGTTACCCGTTGAATAGCCGTGCGTAGTCTTGAGACGCAAGTTTGCGGGCGGCTTCTTTTTGCGCAAACGGCTTTAGCTTCTGGCCATGTTGGCTCAGGAAATCATGCACGCGGGGGCTGTCATGCTTTGACAACTCGCGAAGCCACCACGCGATTGCTTTTTGAATAAACGGCTCATGATCGGACGCCAACTCAGCAGCCCAGCCCAACACTTGGTCACGCACCGCCAATTCAGCTTCTTTAGGGGTGTTTTGTTTAGTCCAAGGTAGCGTCATGACTAACGCAGCGCGGCGGGTCCAAATGTGCTCTGATGTTACCCATGGAACAAGGTCTTCTACGCGATCAGGGGTCCATACCAGACGTTTTTGTCCTGCGATTGAAACGGCGTCGGTGATTGCCCAGCAGTCAAATTCTGGAACCCATGACTTGATTAAAGCCCATGCTTCGGTGTCGTCCGGACGAATACGCGCTTGGGTCAAAAGTTTTGCCGCAGCGATGCGTCCTTCAAATGAGTTACTGTCCCAAAGTGCGCCACACACCGCGAGCCTTTCTTCCAACGAACACGCCGCGCGCCATTCTTTGCACAGCGTTTCAATAACCGGTGCTGGAACCCCCAGATAAGGGCGCGCAACTTTGTGATAGTCCCGCATTTTAAGGGCTTCGGCTTCGTCACTATGAGCGCTTAAGGCCTCAATGGCGGCTTGGGGTGTCATGTTTATTCCACGGTCACAGATTTGGCGAGGTTGCGGGGTTGGTCCACGTCGGTCCCTTTGGCGATGGCAGTGTGATACGCAATTTGTTGGGCTGGTATCGCATAGAGTAGCGGGGCCAGCGCATCGTCGACTTCGGGCAGGATCAGCGTTTCCCAAACCCCTTCGCCCGCTTGCTGTGCGCCTGCACTATCTGTGATCAACAACACTTTGCCGCCTCGGGCCATGACTTCTTGCATGTTGCTGATGGTCTTGTCGAACAGCGCATCGCTTGGGGCTAACACGATCACGGGCGTCTTTTTGTCCACCAACGCGATGGGGCCGTGTTTTAGTTCACCTGATGCATAACCTTCGGCGTGTATATAGCTGATTTCCTTGAGTTTTAGTGCGCCTTCAAGGGCTAATGGGAACATCGCACCACGACCCAAAAACAGAATATCCGTGGCCGATGCCAGTTTACGGCTGACGGCTTTTACCGCGCTACTGCCAGCCAAGGCGACATTCATCAGCCCTGGCATGGTGTGTAGCTGATCCAGCCGCTCTGACAGCTGTTCTGCGTTCAGGTGGCCGCGTTGGTGGGCTGCATGCAGGGCCATGATCAACAAAACCGTCAGCTGGCACGTGAAGCCTTTGGTTGAGGCAACGCTGATCTCGGTGCCCGCAAGAATGGGCAGGCTGATGTCCGCTTCACGGCTGATGCTGGATTCCGCAACATTGACCACGGACACGATTTGTTCGGCGTTTTCTTTGGCGTAGCGCAGCGCGGCCAATGTATCGGCGGTCTCGCCTGACTGGCTTACAAAAAGCGCAACTGTGCCACTTGTCATAGGAGGCTCGCGGTATCTGAACTCAGACGCAACATCCACTTCAACGGGCAGACGGGCGATCTGCTCAAACCAGTACTTCGCAGTGAGGCACGCAAGGTAGGCTGTACCACAGGCCACCATTGTAAGCCGCTCAATTTTGGTGAAATCCAGCTCTGTCGGCAGTTGTATCGCGCCGCCGCTGACGTAATGGTTCAACGCATTACCAACCACTGACGGTTGCTCTGCGATTTCTTTGGACATGAAGTGTTTATGCCCACCTTTTTCAACCTGTGCGGTATCGATTTTAATGGTGCGCTTTTCGCGATTAGCCAGCGTGTTGTTGACGTCGCGAATTTCAAGGCTTGCGCGGGTCAAGACGGCCCAATCACCTTCTTCAAGATACGTGATCTGATCGGTCATGGGCGCCAGCGCAATTGCATCAGACCCCACAAACATCTCGCCGTCGCCGTGCCCAATCGCGAGGGGTGAGCCCTTACGAGCCACAACGATAAGGTCTTCCTCACCTTCAAACAAAAAACAAAGTGCGAAAGCGCCGTGCAGTTTGTCGATGGTTGCTTTCGCGGCCTCAACGGGCGCAATCCCTTGGTCGATGTGCAGTTGCGCAAGCAAGGCGATGGTTTCTGTATCGGTGTCAGTCACAAAGCCGATGCCGTTCTGGGCCAGCTCGGTGCGTAGCTCTGCAAAATTCTCAACGATACCGTTATGAACAACCGCAACCCGTGCGGTCATATGCGGGTGGGCGTTTTTCACCGATGGGGCACCGTGGGTCGCCCAACGGGTGTGGCCGATGCCGGATTTACCGGCCAGTGGTTCATGTACCAGCAAATCTGCGAGGTTAACCAGTTTACCAACCTCGCGCCGCCGATCAAGGGTACCGCCATTTACCGTTGCAATGCCTGCACTGTCGTAGCCACGATATTCCAACCGTCGCAACGCATCGACGAGGATAGGTGCGGCTTCGTGATTGCCAAGGATACCAATAATACCACACATCGTTATTTGCCCTCGCTTCGTTTGGCTTTGGCGGCGCGGAGCTTGTCCATCAAACGCTTACCTAGGCCTGTTTTGTTGTCTTGTTTTGCCCGTGCAATCGCCAGATCAGCGTCTGGTACGTCTTGGGTGATGACAGAGCCACTTGCGGTCATTGCATCCGCGCCAACACGCACGGGGGCCACAAGCATCGTGTTCGAGCCGATGAAAGCCCGTGCGCCAACGTCGGTGTGGTGCTTGAATACGCCGTCATAGTTACAAGTGATTGTGCCTGCCCCCAAGTTTGCCGCAGCCCCGATGGAAGCATCGCCCACGTATGATAAATGGTTAACTTTTGCGCCCGTCTCGAGGACTGCGTTTTTGATTTCAACGAAATTGCCTACTTTGACGTTTTCACCTAATTCTGCCCCCGGTCTTAGGCGCGCGTAAGGTCCGACTACGGCGCCGGAACTGACGTGGCAGCCCTCAAGGTGTGAAAAGGCGCGAATACGCGCACCGCTTTCCACCGACACGCCATTGCCGAAAATGACGTTCGGCTCAACTACTGTGTCGCGCCCGATGAAGGTATCATGCGCAAAAATAACAGTGTCAGGTGCTTGTAGGGTGACGCCGTTGTCAAAAGCCTCCAGGCGTTTGAAATTCTGAAAGATGGCTTCTGCGCGGGCCAATTCGGCGCGCGAATTCACGCCCATGGTTTCTTCTTCATCACAGATCACGATACCTGCGCTGCGCCCCGATTGGCGGGCGATGCTAACAATGTCTGTGAGATAATACTCGCCACTGGCGTTATCGTTTCCAACAGCTTCAACCAGCTCAAACAGTACTTTTGCATCAGCGCAGACCACACCGGAATTGCATAGGCTGATCCGACGCTCTTGTGGGCTTGCATCCTTAAACTCAACGATACGCTCAAGGCTGTCGCCGTCCATGACAAGGCGGCCGTATGTGGCAGGGTCCTCGGCGTCAAAACTCAAAACAACCACATCCGAGGTTGCGCGTGCGTCAATCATCGCCTCCAGGGTTTGCGCTGAAATGAACGGTGTATCTCCGTACAAAACGATTGCATTGCCTTCAAACGAGCCCAGAATATCCTTGGCTTGCGCCACGGCGTGTGCGGTGCCCAGTTGTTCTTCTTGTAGCACCACTTGGGTCATCGGGTTCCAGTCCAGCGCGCCTGCTTCAACCACATCTGCTCCGTGTCCCGCCACGACAACGATGCGCGATGGTTCAAGTTCTTCGCCAGCCTTTATCGCGTGCACCAACATAGGAGCACCGCCAATTTCATGCATCACTTTGGGCAAATCCGATTGCATGCGGGTGCCTTTTCCGGCGCCAAGAATTATTAATGCTACTGCCATGTTTCTTTTCTACTCTAGCCAACGCCTTTGGCTCGTTTTATCCGTTCAAGGGTGAGGCGCAAGGGGGCGGCCCGTCACATGACGCTTCAAGACCGTAACACACCCCACGCTCAGCTTTGAAAGGCGCCCGCGATGCAAACAGTAATTTTCGATTTGGATGGAACATTGGCGGACACCAGTGGGGATCTGATCGCGGCAGCCAATGCTTGCTTTGTGGATCTGGGGTGGGGCGACTTGTTGGACCCTACCCGTGACGCTGGCACAGCGTTGCGTGGCGGTCGCGCGATGCTGACGTTGGGGTTTGAGCGAAAGGGCGCCGAAGGGCAGGCCGCTGCTGCGGATATGGACGCATATTATCAAAAGCTGTTGACCCATTACGGCGCAAATATTGATACCCATACCACGCTTTATCCCTATGCGATGGAAGCTATCGCAAACCTGAAGGCGGAAGGATACTGCGTGGGTATCTGCACGAACAAACCCGAAGGCCTTGCGCGTTTGTTGCTGACGCGTCTTGGTGTGTTGAGCGAATTTCATTCGCTGATCGGTGCAGACACGCTGTCTACACGCAAACCTGACACCGCGCCCTATGTGGCGGCGGTTGAGCAAGCGGGCGGCTCAGTTGAAAGATCATTGTTGGTCGGGGACACAATGACCGACAGGCAGACTAG
Source organism: Nereida sp. (assembly GCF_965655635.1). Classification (NCBI taxonomy): domain Bacteria; kingdom Pseudomonadati; phylum Pseudomonadota; class Alphaproteobacteria; order Rhodobacterales; family Roseobacteraceae; genus Nereida; species Nereida sp. The sequence goes on along the minus strand of NZ_CBFHHE010000016.1, from coordinate 34,488 downwards.
TTTGAATGCGGGCGTCCCGTCTGTATTGGTCACTTTTGGACCCGGCGCCGAGGACGTTAACGCCATGGATCCCGAGGCGCTGTTGTCAGATTACCGTCACCTGCGATCTGTGGTCAGCTCACTTATCGGCTAGACCTGCGGCGAATGGTGCTTGACGGCGCGGCAACAGTTTGTCCAACTGTGAATATGACAAAGCACGCCCCACAACCCGCCACGCCTGATGTTTTTACTGGTGCGTTTACGCAGCAAGAACCGATCCCTCAGGAGGGCATTGATGCGGCGTTGGCCGTGCTGAATGGTGGGCGCTTGCACCGCTATAATACCCACGGTGACGAGATCGCCGAAACTGCGCTGCTCGAAGAAGAGTTCGCAGCACAAATGGGGTCAAAATACTGTTTGTCTTGTGCCTCTGGCGGCTACGCTATGGCCACCGCAATGCGGGCCTGTGGTGTGAAGGCGGGCGACAAAGTCCTGACGAACGCGTTTACGCTGGCTCCTGTGCCCGGAGCGATTGCTAGTCTGGGCGCTACCCCAATTTTTGTGGGTGTTGGCGAGGACTTGAAAATTGATCTTGATGACCTTGCGGTTAAGATTGATCAGGCTGATGTTTTGTTGTTGTCACACATGCGTGGCCATATTTGCGATATGGACCGCCTTATGCAGATTTGTGATGCCGCTGGTGTGAAAGTGATTGAAGACTGTGCGCACACGATGGGGGCCAAGTGGAAAGACACTCATTCTGGTCGCCACGGGGTGATGGGGTGCTATTCAACGCAGACCTATAAGCACGTCAATTCGGGTGAGGGCGGGCTGTTGATCAGCGATGATCCTGATCTGATGGCGCGTGCGATTATGCTGTCGGGTTCTTACATGCTTTATACGCGTCACCGCGCAGCACCGCCCCCCGAAGCCTTTGAGCACGTGCGTCTGCATACCCCGAATATTTCTGGCCGAATGGATAACTTGCGTGCGGCTATCCTGCGCCCACAATTGCGTGATCTTGATGCACAGGCAAAACGTTGGAACGACCGCTACAAGGTTCTGGAAGACGGGCTGGCGGGCGCAACCAGGCTTACGTTGATTAATCGTCCTGCGGACGAGCACTATGTGGCGTCATCATTCCAGTTTTTGTTGCTGGATTGGGCTGATGTAGAGATCGTTGATTTTGTCGCGCGCTGTGCTGCGCGTGGGGTCGAGCTCAAGTGGTTTGGTGCCGATGATCCTGTGGCCTTCACCAGTAAATACGACAGCTGGAAATATGCCAATCCGACGCCGATGCCCGCCACTGACCGTGTGTTGAAGGGCGTGATGGATATGCGCTTGCCGCTGACGTTCTCGCTTGAGGATTGCGCCCACATTGCACGCATTATCCGTGAAGAAGTCGCCATTAGCGCCTAAGAATTTCATCCGCGCTGTTAGTGGTGCTGAGGGCAAGGCGGAGACCGATACGTCATGCCACGTCTCAGCGCGTCAATTCGCCGAAACGAGTTCTAAGATAAAAGCCGCCAAATTGCGCCAAAAGCTGGTCCAAGGCGTTGACGCGTCAAGGCGGTGGGGGTAGGACAGGCGCAGCCAAAAGTCCTGTGCGTAGCACGCCTGCGCGACACATTTCAGGAGATGCAAACTGTGGAAACCCTTTCGACACAGGCCCTTGCGGGTCAGTATTTGCCCATTCTTGTGTTCCTTGCGATCGCAATCGGTTTGGGTCTTGTCTTGATCCTTGCAGCGGTTGTTGTTGCTGTGCGCAGCCCTGACCCAGAGAAAGTGTCGGCTTATGAGTGTGGATTTAACGCCTTTGACGATGCGCGGATGAAGTTTGACGTGCGCTTCTACTTGGTCTCGATTTTGTTCATCATTTTCGATCTGGAAGTGGCGTTTTTGTTCCCTTGGGCCGTGGCATTTAAAGATATTTCAATGGTCGGTTTCTGGTCCATGATGGTATTCTTGGGCGTTCTGACTGCTGGCTTTGCATACGAATGGAAAAAGGGAGCGCTCGAATGGGAGTGATGGCCGGACCAAATACTGCAGGTTTCGACCGCGAGGTTGCTACGCAGGAATTGAACCGTGAGTTGTCCGACAAGGGCTTCCTCGTAACGTCGACCGCTGACATCATTAACTGGGCGCGCACGGGCTCGCTGCACTGGATGACGTTTGGCCTTGCTTGCTGCGCTGTTGAAATGATGCACACCGCGATGCCGCGCTATGACATGGAACGGTTCGGCACAGCGCCGCGCGCCTCCCCACGTCAATCCGACTTGATGATCGTTGCGGGTACATTGACCAACAAAATGGCCCCTGCTTTGCGTAAAGTGTACGATCAGATGCCAGAGCCGCGCTATGTTGTCTCGATGGGGTCATGCGCCAATGGCGGTGGATACTATCACTACAGTTACTCGGTTGTGCGTGGATGTGACCGTATTGTTCCTGTTGATGTGTATGTACCGGGTTGCCCGCCAACGGCAGAAGCCCTGCTTTACGGCATCATGCAGCTGCAACGCAAAATCCGCCGTACTGGTACGATTGTACGCTAAGAAGTTCCGACCCGAAAACGCCTGAAAGGCAAAGGAGCGATCCTATGACCGCAGAAACCATGACACCCGCCGCAATGGATGAACGGGGCGCTTATATTGCTGCCAAACGTCCTGATTGCGTGCTGTCATATTCCGTTGATTTCGGTGAGCTGAACGTGTCTGTCGCGTTGGGTAGTATCCACGGCCTAATCGATTGGCTGAAGACTGACCCTACGTGCCGCTTCAACTCTTTGGTTGATATCACAGCAGTTGATAACGTTGGTCGTGCACGCCGGTTTGACGTGGTTTATCACTTACTGTCCATGTATCAAAACCACCGCATTCGCCTGAAGGTTGAGGTGCGTGAGGACGATATGGTGCCATCCATCGTTGAAGTGCACCCATCGGCTAACTGGTTTGAGCGTGAAGTTTTTGACATGTTTGGTATCCTCTTTTCAGGCCACCCAGATCTGCGCCGCTTGCTGACGGATTATGGTTTCCGCGGCTATCCCCTGCGCAAGGATTTCCCAACAACTGGCTACACAGAAGTGCGCTATGACGAAGCGCAAAAGCGCGTGGTCTATGAGCCTGTGTCGCTTGTGCAAGAATACCGACAGTTTGATTTCATGTCTCCCTGGGAGGGCGCGCAATACGTCATTCCTGGTGATGAGAAAGCGAAAGGAGAGGCGAAATAATGGACGGCTCCCAATTCAATGACGCCCTGACTGGCGAACAGAAAATCCGTAACTTCAACATCAATTTCGGTCCGCAGCACCCTGCGGCGCACGGCGTGTTGCGTCTTGTGCTCGAACTTGATGGCGAGATCGTTGAGCGTTGTGACCCACACATCGGGCTTTTGCACCGTGGTACCGAAAAGCTGATGGAAAGCCGCACGTACCTGCAAAACCTGCCGTATCTGGACCGCCTGGATTATGTGGCACCCATGAACCAAGAACACGCTTGGTGCTTGGCGATTGAGAAGCTGACAGGTACCGAGGTGCCTCGCCGTGCGCAATTGATCCGTGTTCTTTACTCCGAAATTGGCCGGGTACTTTCGCACATCTTGAACGTGACCACACAAGCTATGGATGTAGGCGCGCTTACGCCGCCGCTTTGGGGATTTGAAGAGCGTGAAAAACTCATGGTGTTTTACGAGCGCGCGTGCGGCGCACGTTTGCACGCTGCGTATTTCCGGCCGGGTGGCGTTCACCAAGACCTGCCCGATGATCTCATTGATGATATTGAGATGTGGACAATCGAGTTTCCCAAAGTCCTCGAAGACATTGATGGTCTTTTGACCGAAAACCGCATTTTCAAGCAACGAAACGCGGATATCGGTGTTGTGACCGAACAAGACATCCAAGACTGGGGCTTTTCCGGTGTGATGGTTCGTGGTTCGGGGCTGGCGTGGGATTTACGCCGCGCGCAGCCCTATGAATGCTATGACGAATTTGAATTTCAAATTCCGGTTGGCAAAAATGGCGATTGCTATGACCGCTACCTTGTTCGGATGGAAGAGATGCGTCAGTCCGTGTCGATCATCCGCCAAGCGATTGCCAAATTGCGCGAAGCAACCGGTGACGTGATGGCCCGGGGCAAAATGACACCGCCCAAGCGTGGTGACATGAAAACCTCAATGGAAGCGCTAATTCACCACTTCAAACTCTACACCGAAGGCTTCCACGTACCCGCCGGTGAAGTCTACACCGCCGTTGAGGCCCCAAAAGGTGAGTTTGGTGTGTATCTTGTCGCTGATGGCAGCAACAAACCGTACCGTGCCAAGTTGCGCGCGCCCGGCTTCTTGCACCTACAGGCGATGGACTACCTTGCTTCAGGCCACCAACTTGCAGATGTTGCCGCGATCATCGGAACGATGGATATCGTTTTCGGAGAAATCGACCGCTAAATCTTTTGTTTGAAAATATCCTCGCCGAAGGCTGGCGTTGCATGGCAACGTCAATAACCCGAAAAGAGACGACCCATGCTACGCCGACTACACTCTGAGCAACCAGACAGCTTTGCCTTTACCGCCGAGAACCAAGCGTGGGCTGAAGCGCAGATCAAGAAATACCCAGAGGGTCGCCAAGCATCTGCGATCATCCCACTTCTTTGGCGCGCCCAAGAGCAAGAAGGTTGGCTTAGTCGTCCGGCGATTGAGTATGTGTCAGACATGCTTGATCTTGCATTCATTCGCGGGCTTGAGGTGGCGTCCTTCTACTTTATGTTCCAGTTGCAACCTGTTGGTAAAATTGCACATATCCAGATTTGCGGCACAACATCCTGCATGATCTGTGGTGCGGAAGACTTGGTTGCCATTTGCCAAGAAAAGATCGCTCCGAAGGCGCATCAAATTTCTGCTGACGGGAATTTCTCGTGGGAAGAAGTTGAATGTTTGGGTGCCTGCGCAAACGCTCCGATGGCGCAAATTGGTAAAGACTACTTCGAAGACCTCACTGCAGAACGGCTCGGCACACTTTTGGACGAACTTGCGGTTGGTAAAACCCCGCAAGTTGGGCCGCAGAATGGCCGTTTCGCAGCTGAGCCAGCGGGTGGCATCACCAGCCTTACTGATTTCGTGAACGCTAAGATTAAGCTGAACGCCAGCGCGCAATTGGCCCATGACATTGGTGACAGTGTTAAACGTATTGATGGAACTGAAGTGCCTCTTTTGACGCCTTGGATCGACAAAGCCGCAAATTCTGGTGCGAAACCACCGGAACCTGCGGCGCGACCAAAGCCTGCTAATGCGCAGAAAGCTACTACTACGCCAGCGGCTACCAAAGCCAAAAGCACACCCAAACCCAAAGCCTCAGATGACGCAGGCAAAAAGCCTCGCACCATGAAAGCCCCGCGCAAAGCCGGCGCGGATGACCTGAAACTGATCAAAGGTGTCGGTCCAAAGCTGGAGAAGCTTCTTAACGAGATGGGCTTTTATCATTACGATCAAATCGCCAAATGGGATCCGGCCGAGCTTGCTTGGGTTGACGCGAACTTGGAAGGTTTCATTGGGCGTGCATCGCGGGACAACTGGATTGATCAAGCCAAATCTCTTGCATCTTAAGCCAAGACCTAGTTTTCTAGTCCCACAATGAAGGGGAGCTGCTACTGATACTCCCCAAATAGGGACGGAGTATTGGAATGAGCAACTCTTCTGGAGGGATCTCCTGCGCGATCGGATGTTGGATGGTTGGCGCAGTTTTGGGCTTGGTTGCCTTTGTTATGTTACTGTTGTTCGGGGAATACACCTTTATTCAGGCTGTATTCATGGGCGGCATTGTCTTCTTTATTGCTGGTGCAGCACTAAGCTGGCTTATGTGTCGGCCACTTCCTGCGTTGGGCGAAATTGATGCCAACCGCGCGGGCCAAGCGCCCACAGCTGGTGGTATTGAAACTGCTACGCCTGCTGTTGCGGCCAAACCTACAGCCACTGCAGCGGTAGCGGCGACTGCGACCACGGTGTCCGAACCGGCTGCGGACATGCCGGCGCCAAAACCCGCGGCAAAGCCAAAAGCGGTACCAAAGAAACCTGCAGCTAAGAAGCCAGCCCCTAAGAAGGCTGCTGCAAAGGCATATGCGCCTGCCGCTAAGGCACCCGCGGATACAAAAAAGAAGGCCGCAAAGCCAGTGTCCGCGTCGGGCAAGCCTGAGTTGCTGAAAAAAGCGCGGGCAGGTGGTCCGGACGATCTGAAACAGATCAAAGGTGTTGGTCCAAAGCTGGAAGGTTTGCTGCACTCAATGGGCGTGTTCCACTTCGACCAGATCGGATCATGGCGTAAGAAAGAAGTCGAATGGGTGGATGAAAACCTTGAAGGCTTCAAAGGCCGTGTTTCCCGTGATGAGTGGGTCAAGCAAGCCAAAGTACTCGCCAAAGGTGGCCAGACTGAATTTTCTAAAAAAGTGAAAAAGTAAAAAAGGGCGGCGTTTACTAAGCGTCCAGAGATACGTAGATATGGTCCCGTCCAAAGATATTTTGGGCGGGATTTTTTGTGAGGCTGCCAAGTGAACCGCGACGAAAAAAATGCAAAACAGGGCCGCCTAGCGGCTATGGTCATCGCGGGTTCTGGTCTGCTAGCGATCCTTGCGCCGGCGATTGCGCAAAGCTTGAACCTGACAATCCGCTTTGAAATTCTGCTTTATCTTTTCTCATTGGCGGGATTTCTCTTCGCCCTCGTTCTTGCGCTTCAGGTCTGGCAATCGGGGCGCAAATAAGTCTATAGAGAAGCCAGCCAACACTTCAGACGGGAAACGCGCACATGTTGCAGGACAAAGACCGCATTTTCACCAATATTTATGGGATGCACGACCGCACCCTCAAAGGCGCGCAGCAGCGTGGTCATTGGGATGGAACCGGCGCGCTGATCAAAAAAGGCCGTGACTGGATCATCGACGAGATGAAAGCTTCCGGGCTTCGTGGGCGCGGTGGCGCGGGCTTCCCGACCGGTTTGAAGTGGTCGTTCATGCCTAAAGAAAGCGACGGACGCCCCAGCTATTTGGTTGTGAATGCGGATGAGTCTGAGCCGGGCACGTGTAAAGACCGCGAGATCATGCGTCACGATCCCCATACATTGATTGAGGGCTGCTTGATCGCGTCTTTCGCAATGAATGCCAACGCGTGCTACATCTACATTCGTGGTGAATACATCCGTGAAAAAGAAGCCCTGCAAGCAGCCATCGACGAAGCTTACGAAGCCGGCCTGGTGGGTAAGAATGCTGCGAAATCGGGTTGGGATTTTGATATCTACCTTCACCACGGTGCGGGTGCTTATATTTGCGGTGAAGAGACTGCGCTGCTGGAAAGCCTTGAGGGCAAAAAAGGTATGCCGCGCATGAAGCCGCCTTTCCCAGCAGGTGCTGGGCTTTATGGCTGCCCCACAACAGTGAATAACGTCGAATCGATTGCTGTTGTGCCGACTATCTTGCGTCGTGGTGCGTCTTGGTTCTCAGGTTTTGGTCGGGACAATAACAAAGGCACAAAGCTCTTTGCTATTTCCGGTCACGTCAACCAACCCTGCGTAGTTGAAGAGGCTATGTCGATCACGTTCGAAGAACTGATCGAAAAGCACTGCGGAGGTATTCGTGGCGGGTGGGACAACCTTAAGGCGGTCATCCCAGGCGGGTCATCCGTTCCTTGTGTGCGCGGCGAAAACATGCGCGATGCGATTATGGATTTCGATTACTTGCGCGGCGAGCTTGGCTCAGGTTTGGGCACAGCGGCGGTGATCGTGATGGATCAGTCCACCGACATCATCAAAGCGATTTGGCGTCTCTCCAAGTTCTATAAGCATGAATCATGCGGTCAGTGTACGCCGTGCCGTGAAGGTACCGGTTGGATGATGCGCGTGATGGAACGTTTGGTCACCGGAGAAGCAACACCCGAAGAAATCGACATGCTTTGGGATGTTACCAAGCAAGTTGAGGGCCACACAATTTGTGCGCTTGGTGATGCGGCTGCGTGGCCAATCCAAGGTTTGATCCGCAATTTCCGTGATGAAATCGAAGACCGCATCAAACACAAACGGGTACGCCCTGCAGCTGTTGCCGCTGAGTAAGCGGGACACACAAATTAGACAAGCGGCGCGCATTACATTGCGCGCCGTTTCTGTTTGGCCCGTGTAGTTATGTTTTGGTAGGCCGTTATTAATAACGCGGCGGCGGCAGACATGATCAGGGGACATAAGTGCGTTTGTTCATTTGGAGGACGTTCCCTCATGAAATCTATCCTATTTGCTATTGCTTTCGTGATGAGCAGTGCGCAAGCTTCTTTTGCGAAAGAGCCGTTGAGCAACGTTGATTATATCAACGACCGGCTTTTTGCGGCCGCGGTTGGAGATCAGATCAGGCGCAATTGTGACCGCATTTCTCCGCGGATGTTACGGGTGCTTGCAGACGCGAACAGGCTGAAAAACCATGCAGTAGAGCTTGGCTACACCGAGGCAGAAATTAACGCCTATGTGAAAAACGACACTGAGAAAGCGAAGATGAAGCAACGCCGAGATGCGTATCTGGCGGACAAAGGTGCCTTGGGGCAAGGGGCTGAGGCCTATTGCGCACTTGGGCGGGCAGAGATCGCGCGCGGCTCGCTAATTGGGTCGCTGCTAAAAGCGCGCTAAAATCGGTCACAAGTGGTGGACAACGCAGCGCCTAGGCGATAGTGCGTGAGCGTAACAAACAGATGGCGGCCATGCTCTTTCGCCAAGGCAATCTACGGTCGCATTTGTCGCGAAAGCAAAACGGGAACCGATGCAATGGCAGACCTGCGCAAAGTCGTAATTGATGGCACCGAAATCGAAGTAGACGGTGCCATGACCCTGATCCAAGCCTGCGAAGAAGCTGGCGTTGAGATCCCTCGCTTTTGTTACCACGAACGTCTTTCTATCGCGGGCAACTGCCGTATGTGTCTGGTTGAGGTCGTTGGCGGCCCACCCAAGCCCGCGGCGTCTTGTGCGATGCAGGTCCGCGATTTGCGTCCTGGCCCCGAAGGCCGAGCGCCAGTTGTAAAAACCAACTCGCCCATGGTGAAAAAAGCCCGCGAGGGCGTTATGGAATTCCTTCTAATCAACCACCCGCTTGATTGTCCGATTTGTGATCAGGGGGGCGAGTGTGATCTTCAAGACCAAGCCATGGCTTACGGCGTAGACTTCTCGCGCTTCCGCGAAGCGACGCGCGCGACGGATGATCTTGATCTTGGACCGCTTGTTGAAACCCATATGACCCGCTGCATTTCATGTACGCGGTGCGTTCGCTTTACGACCGAGGTCGCGGGTATTCACCAAATGGGCCAGACGGGCCGTGGTGAAGATGCTGAAATCACCTCGTACCTTGGTGAAACGCTCGATTCCAACATGCAGGGCAACATCATTGATTTGTGCCCCGTTGGTGCGCTTGTTTCAAAGCCCTATGCATTCACTGCGCGCCCTTGGGAATTGACCAAAACAGAGTCCATCGACGTGATGGACGCGCTTGGCTCCAACATTCGCGTTGATACCAAAGGTCGTGAAGTAATGCGCTTTTTGCCGCGCAACCACGACGGCGTGAACGAAGAGTGGATTTCGGACAAAACCCGTTTTGTATGGGATGGTCTGCGCCGCCAGCGTTTGGATACACCTTATTTGCGTGAGAACGGGAAGCTGCGACCAGCAACGTGGCCCGAAGCGCTTTCTGCTGCTGCAACAGCAATGAAGGGTAAAAAGGTTGCGGGTCTCGTCGGGGATCTTGCGCCGACTGAGGCCGCGTTTGCATTGAAAACTTTGATCGAAGGACAAGAGGGCAACGTTGAGTGCCGGACTGATAATGCAAAGCTTCCTGCGGGCAACCGCGGTGCTTACGTAGGTACGGCGACTGTTGAAGACATAGATCATGCAGATAAGATCCTGCTTGTTGGCGTTAACCCTAAACTTGAAAGCCCCGTTCTTAATGCGCGCATTCGCAAGGCTTGGAGCCGCGGCGCAGATGTGGTTGTCGTGGGTGAAGCGGTTGACCTGACTTATGAGTATGAGCACATGGGTAATGACCGTGCGGCGCTTGCTCATATAGCGGGCTTGGATATGAGTGCGCTGCAAGATGTGAATTTTATCTGCATCGTTGGTCAGGGCGCATTGAACGAGGCTGATGGCGAGGCTGTTGTGGCCACGGTTCAAGGCATATGCGAGAAGTCAAACGGCAAGCTGATGGTGCTTCATACAGCTGCGTCGCGCGTCGGTGCGATGGATGTTGGTGCGGTTACTGATGGTGGGGTGACTGCTGCGATCGAAGGCGCGGAAGTGATTTATAACCTCGGCGCGGATGAGATTGATGTGGCGGCTGGCCCGACTGTCATTTACCAAGGTAGCCATGGCGACCGCGGTGCGCACCGTGCTGACATTATTCTGCCAGCGGCGGCATATACCGAAGAAAACGGTTTGTTTGTGAACACCGAAGGTCGCCCACAGCTTGCGATGCGCGCTGGTTTTGCGCCCGGGCAGGCGAAAGAGAACTGGGCGATTTTGCGCGCGCTATCCGCTGAGTTGGGCGCGCAGCTGCCCTACGACAGTCTCGCGCAGCTGCGCAGCGCCATGATCGCCGCACACCCGCACCTTGGCCAAATTGATGAAGTTGCGGAAAACGCCGTTATGGCATTGCCGAGCAAGCCGCTTGGTAAGGCAAACTTCAAATACGCTGTGAGTGATTTCTATCTCACCAACCCAATCGCACGTGCGTCTGCGCTGATGGCTGAGCTGTCGGCAAATGCAAAAGCACGCGCATCAAACAAGCTAGCGGCGGAGTAAAATCCCCGTGCGGTGGAGCGTCGCGTGTCTGATCGGGCTGGCCGCATGTCAGCCTGTGCAGACCTCACAAGATGCGGCGTTTTCACCAAAATACGAAGGAATACGAACCGATTTGCTCGACGGTGACTTGGTCAACTTTAACGTAACGATGCGCGGCGCGCGCACAAAGGCTGATTTGCGAGCCTACGCTGAATGCGCTGCCGCCCAGTATACGTTGATCCGGGGCTACGGTTTTGCGCGCCACGTGCGCACAACGACAAAGATGCAGGGTGGAAAGTGGCATGCAGATGCTGTTTACACCATTTCGCCAGCACTACCGCGAGGTGTCAGCACGATTGACGCTGAAGTGGCTGTTGCGAACTGCAAGGAACTGGGAATACCGACGGTGTGAGGACCAATGGCTGATTTTCTAAATACGGGTGCCGGAATGGCGCTGATCATTGTGGCCCAAACGCTGGCAGTTGTCGCGTTTGTCATGGTTTCGCTTCTTTTCTTGGTCTATGGCGACCGTAAGATTTGGGCGGCCGTACAGATGCGCCGTGGTCCAAACGTTGTCGGTGTGTTCGGCCTTTTGCAAACTGTGGCTGATGCGCTCAAGTACGTTGTCAAAGAAGTTGTTGTTCCAGCTGGTGCCGACAAAACCGTCTTCATGCTTGCGCCGCTCACAAGTTTTGTGCTGGCTTTGATCGCTTGGGCGGTTATCCCGTTCAACGACACGTGGGTTTTGGCCGACATCAACGTGGCTATCTTGTACGTTTTCGCGATCTCGTCACTTGAAGTTTACGGCGTGATTATGGGTGGTTGGGCGTCTAACTCAAAGTACCCTTTCCTTGGCTCTCTGCGGTCTGCGGCGCAGATGATCTCTTATGAGGTATCGATCGGCCTCATCATCATTGGCGTCATTCTGTCTACTGGCTCGCTTAACTTTGTTGACATTGTACAGGCGCAGGAAGGCAGCTTTGGGTTCTTCAACTGGTACTGGTTGCCGCACTTCCCGATGGTTTTCTTGTTCTTCATTAGCTGTTTGGCTGAAACGAACCGTCCACCGTTCGACCTTCCCGAAGCGGAATCTGAATTGGTCGCTGGCTATCAAGTTGAATATTCATCTACACCGTTTTTGTTGTTCATGGCGGGTGAGTACATCGCGATCTTCCTGATGTGCGCATTGATCTCGTTGTTGTTCTTTGGCGGCTGGTTGTCCCCGATCCCGTTCTTGCCTGATGGTCCGCTCTGGATGGTTGGTAAGATGGCGTTCTTCTTCTTCCTCTTTGCGATGGTGAAGGCGATCGTGCCACGCTACCGATACGACCAACTGATGCGCTTGGGATGGAAAGTATTCCTACCGTTCTCGCTGGTGTGGGTCGTGTTTGTAGCCTTCGCAGCAAAGTTTGACTGGTTCTGGGGCATCTATGCCCGTTGGGACCTCATTGGGTAAGGATCAGAAAATGGCAAATATCGATTATACGCGCGCTGCTAAATATTTTCTGTTGGCAGACTTCTTTAAGGGTTTCAAACTTGGCTTGCGCTACTTCTTTGCGCCTAAGGCAACATTGAACTACCCGCACGAAAAAGGTCCGCTGAGCCCGCGTTTCCGCGGCGAGCATGCTTTGCGCCGGTATCCAAATGGAGAAGAGCGTTGCATTGCGTGTAAATTGTGCGAGGCTGTGTGCCCTGCACAGGCCATCACTATTGACGCCGAGCCCCGTGATGACGGCAGCCGCCGTACCACGCGCTATGACATCGACATGACCAAGTGCATCTACTGTGGTTTCTGCCAAGAAGCCTGTCCGGTGGACGCAATTGTTGAGGGCCCCAATTTCGAGTTTTCAACAGAGACCCGCGAAGAGCTGTATTACGACAAGACAAAGCTGCTTGAGAACGGCGACCGCTGGGAAGCTGAAATTGCACGCAACCTTGAGATGGATGCGCCCTACAGATGACTAACACGCCCGAAAATCCATTTCAGGCTTTCCTTGATCAGTCCGCAGATTGGACCAAGGAGATGGCACCGCACATGGAACGTTTCATGGGCGGCAACTGGTCGTCTGCGGAATGGATGCAGGGCATGGAAAAGGCCATGGGTGCCATGAGCGAAGAGATGCTCGATGCAACTATGGGCGGCACCGCAAGTGCAGGGGGCTTGGACGCCAAGACCCGTTTGCTGGTGTCACTTGCAGGTTTCGTTGCACAGGGTGCGACGGCCGATGCGCAGATTAAAATTACTGTCAGCAACGCGCACACAGCCGGTGCGACAGAACAAGAAATCATGGAGACCATCGCTACGATGTCTCTGTTGGGCGGCATGCCCGCGATGACCAAAGCGATGCAACTGGCCGCAGATGCATTGAAAGAGAAGGACGACACCGAATGAGTGTGCTGACAATTGCGTTTTACGCCTTTGCGATCTCAACGATCGCCGGGGGGCTTTTCACTGTTATTGGTCGAAACCCCGTTCACTCAGTTTTGTGGCTGATCTTGGCGTTCCTGTCATCCGCAGGTTTATTTGTCACGTTGGGTGCTGAGTTCGTCGCCATGCTGTTGATCATCGTCTACGTGGGCGCGGTCGCGGTTTTGTTCCTATTTGTTGTGATGATGCTAGACGTCGACTTTGCCGAGCTGAAAGCCGAAATGGCCAAATACGTGCCGATTGCGCTGTTGATTGGTACAGTGTTGTTGATGCAACTGGCGCTGGCCTTTGGCGCGTGGGAATACGGCGACGGTGCACTTGAACGCGTTGCGGCACGTCAGGGTGATCAGCAAAACACAGCGGCTTTGGGCCTGCTCATCTATGACAAATACATCATGCTGTTCCAGCTTTCAGGGTTGATCCTGCTTGTGGCGATGATTGGCGCAATTGTACTGACACTGCGTCACCGCCAGGACATCAAACGCCAAGACGTTGTAGCGCAGATGATGCGCGATCCAGCGAAGGCGATGGAACTCAAAGACATCAAATCAGGGCAGGGCTTGTAACTCATGATTGGCATCGAACACTATCTTACCGTTGCAGCGGCCTTGTTTGTTATCGGTATCTTTGGCCTTTTTCTTAACCGTAAGAACGTCATCATCCTGCTTATGAGCATTGAATTGATGCTCTTGGCGGTGAACATCAATTTTGTCGCTTTCAGCGCGTTTCTGGATGATCTGGTTGGCCAGGTATTCACCCTCTTTGTGCTGACTGTTGCAGCGGCCGAAGCGGCGATTGGTCTTGCAATTTTGGTTTGTTTCTTCCGCAACCGTGGCACCATCGACGTTGAAAACGTCAACGTGATGAAAGGCTAATCCAATGGAAACCATCATCTTGTTTGCACCCCTCATTGGGGCCTTGATCGCGGGCTTCGGCTGGAAGTTTATCGGCGAAACCGCGGCGCAATACGTGTCGACTGGTTTGTTGATGTTGGCTGCGGGTCTTTCATGGGTCGTATTCCTGTCGTTTGACGGAGTTACACATTCGATCCAGATCTTGCCATGGATCGAGAGCGGCACTTTTGCGACTGATTGGGCGATATGCCTTGACCGCTTGACGGCGACGATGCTGATCGTGATCAATTCGGTTTCGGCGTTGGTTCACCTCTACTCGTTCGGCTACATGGCTCATGACGAAAACTTCAAAGAGGGCGAAAACTACAAAGCGCGCTTCTTTGCATATCTGTCTTTCTTTACTTTCGCGATGTTGACGCTGGTCACAGCCGACAACCTTGTTCAGATGTTCTTTGGGTGGGAAGGTGTGGGCGTTGCGTCGTATTTGTTGATCAACTTCTATTTCCGCAAACCTTCGGCCAATGCTGCTGCGATGAAAGCATTCATCGTCAATCGCGTGGGTGATTTTGCTTTTATCCTCGGTATCGCGGGGCTGTACTTGCTGGCAGACAGCGTGAAGTTTGAAGATATCTTCGCCTACATGCCAACATTGGCCGAGCAGACAATCCGTTTCCTCTGGACTGACTGGTCTGCACCGAACTTACTGGCATTCCTGCTGTTCGTTGGCGCTATGGGTAAATCTGCGCAGTTGTTGTTGCACACGTGGTTGCCTGACGCGATGGAAGGCCCGACTCCTGTGTCGGCACTTATTCACGCGGCGACAATGGTTACTGCGGGTGTGTTCCTCGTATGTCGTATGTCACCGCTGATGGAGTTCGCACCGGTCGCCACAAACTTTGTGGTTATCGTAGGCGCGATCACAGCATTCTTTGCGGCAACTGTGGGCTTGGTTCAAAACGATATTAAGCGCGTGATTGCGTACTCAACTTGCTCGCAGCTTGGCTACATGTTTGTGGCAGCGGGCCTTGGTGTTTATTCAGTTGCGATGTTCCACTTGCTGACACACGCGTTTTTCAAAGCGATGCTTTTCTTAGGCGCGGGCTCTGTCATCCACGGAATGCACCACGAGCAGGACATGCGTAACTACGGCGGTCTTCGCAAGAAACTACCGGTGACATTTTGGGCGATGATGATTGGTACTTTGGCCATTACTGGTGTGGGTATTCCGCTGCTGTATGTTGGCTTCCCAGTTGGCTTTGCGGGCTTCGTTTCAAAGGATGCAATCATTGAGAGTGCGTTTGTGGGATCAACTTTTGCGTTCTGGATGCTGGTCATTGCTGCATTCATGACAAGCTTCTACAGCTGGCGCCTGATGTTCTTGACGTTCTACGGCAAGCCGCGGGGTGATAAACACACCCACGAGCACGCCCACGAAAGCCCCAGTGTAATGCTAGTGCCGCTCGTCGTACTTGCTTTTGGCGCAATTTTCGCCGGCATGGCGTTCTACAAACCCTACTTTGGTAGCCAAGAAAGCGTTGATAAGTTCTTTGGTATTGGCGTGAAAAAGGGCGAAGCGCATGCGTATTTCGACGCCCCAACGTTGGTAGCACCGGCATACGCAGCTGGCGCTAAGGCAGACGGGGATCATTCGGATCACGACCGCAGCCAAGTCCCCGGTGAAGGTGCCATCTTTATTGGCCCAGACAACCACATGATCCATGAGGCTCACTTGGTGCCGAAATGGGTCAAGCTTAGCCCGTTTTTTGCGATGCTCTTTGGCTTCATCTTGTCGTGGTACATGTACATTCGTCGTCCTGATCTGCCCGCAAAATTGGCCGAAAACCAATGGCCGCTGTATAATTTCTTGCTCAACAAATGGTACTTTGACGAGCTTTACGACGCGGTCTTTGTTCGCCCTGCAAAATCACTGGGCCGCTTTTTGTGGACCCGTGGTGATGTTGGCATCATCGACGGTGGCATCAACGGTTTGGCGCTTGGTATTGTGCCGTTCTTCACCCGTTTGGCAGGGCGCTTGCAGTCCGGCTACATCTTTACTTACGCGTTCTCCATGGTGATCGGCCTCGTTGTGCTGATCACGTGGATGACCCTGACTGCTGGATAACGAACCATGGATAACCTTCTCTCCATTGTCACTTTTCTGCCGCTGCTTGGCGCGCTTATTTTGGCGCTGTTTTTGCGTGGTGACGACGAAGCAGCACAGCGCAACGCAAAGTGGGTCGCATTGTGGGCCACCACAGCAACGTTCGTTTTTTCGATCTTCATTCTTACCGGCTTTGACGCGTCAAACACGGGCTTTCAGTTTGTTGAAGAACACACATGGTTGATGGGCCTGACATACAAGATGGGCGTTGACGGGATCAGCGTTCTGTTCGTGATGCTGACCACGTTCCTCATGCCGCTTGTGATTGCGTCCTGCTGGGGTGTGACGCACCGCGTCAAAGAATACATGATCGCGTTCTTGTTGCTCGAAACACTGATGCTGGGTGTATTCTGCGCGTTGGATATGGTGCTGTTTTACCTGTTCTTTGAGGCAGGCCTGATCCCGATGTTCCTAATCATCGGTATTTGGGGTGGTGCGAACCGTATCTACGCGTCGTTCAAGTTCTTCCTCTATACGTTCCTTGGCTCGGTTCTCATGCTGGTTGCGATGGTCACGATGTATATCGAGGCAGGCACGACCGACATCCCGACGCTACTGAGCTTTGAATTTGACAGCGCGGTTCTGAACCTGTTCGGCTTCCACATCCTCGGCGGTTTTCAGACGTTGTTATTTTTGGCATTCTTCGCAAGCTTCGCGGTAAAAATGCCCATGTGGCCGGTGCACACATGGTTGCCTGATGCACACGTTCAGGCGCCAACAGCGGGTTCTGTAGTTCTTGCGGCGATCTTGCTTAAGATGGGCGGCTACGGCTTCTTGCGCTTCTCACTGCCTATGTTCCCCGTCGGCTCCGAGATCCTATCACCGCTAGTGTTGTGGATGTCGGCCATCGCGATTGTGTACACATCGCTTGTCGCATTGGTCCAAGAGGATATGAAAAAGCTGATTGCCTACTCATCTGTTGCGCACATGGGCTTTGTGACAATGGGTATCTTCGCAGCCAACCAGCAAGGTGTTGATGGTGCGATTTTCCAGATGATCAGCCACGGCTTTATCTCTGGCGCACTGTTCTTATGTGTCGGTGTTATTTACGATCGGATGCACACACGCGATATCGATGCTTACGGCGGTCTTGTGAACAGAATGCCTGCATATGCGTTGGTGTTCATGTTCTTTACCATGGCCAACGTTGGCTTGCCTGGGACGTCCGGTTTTGTAGGTGAATTCCTGACCATCATTGGCGTGTTCCAAGTGAACACATGGGTGGCAATGGTCGCTGCGACGGGTGTGATCTTATCTGCTGGCTACGCGTTGTGGCTCTACCGCCGCGTGGTGATGGGTGACCTGATCAAGGAAAGCCTAAAAACAATCACAGATATGACCCGTCTTGAGCGGGCAATCTTTGCCCCACTCGTGGTGATGACGCTGTTGTTGGGGATCTATCCCAGTTTGGTAACAGACATCATCGGACCATCGGTTTTCGCCCTTGTTCAAAACTATGACGTGGCCGTCAACGCATTTGATGCGACAGCCCAAACCGCTGAAATCGCGGCGCACTAAAGGATCTGAGCTATGACTGCTGATATCAACACTATGCTGCCGGAAATTGTGCTGGCACTTTATGCCATGGTTGCGCTGATTGCTATTGTCTACACAGGCAAGGATGCCATGGCGCGCTTGTCGCTTTGGATGACCTCGATCGTATTCGTGGGCATGGCTGCGTGGATCGCAACATCGGGCGAGGGCACATCTGTGGCGTTCGGTGGGATGTTTGTGGACGATGCGTTCTCGCGCTTTGCAAAAGTCACAATTCTGTTGTCGGCAGCCGCGGTTTTGCTGATGTCGGAAGAGTACATGACGCGTCGTGATCTGCTGCGTTTTGAGTATCCGCTGTTAGTTGCCTTGGCAACCGTTGGCATGATGGTCATGGTGTCTGCTGGTGATTTGATGGCCCTTTACATGGGTCTGGAGCTGCAATCCCTCGCGCTTTACGTGGTCGCATCGCTGCGCCGCGACAATGTCAAATCTACTGAAGCGGGCCTTAAGTACTTTGTGCTGGGTGCGCTGTCATCTGGTCTGTTGCTTTACGGTGCGTCGCTGACATACGGCTATGCGGGCACAACCCTGTTCACTGGTATCGTCGATGCCGCAGGTGACGGGCCGATGTCGCTTGGGCTGATCTTCGGCTTAGTTTTCTTGTCTGTGGGTCTTGCATTCAAAGTGTCCGCAGCACCGTTCCATATGTGGACACCAGACGTATACGAAGGTGCTCCAACACCGGTCACCGCTTTCTTCGCTACCGCACCGAAGGTTGCGGCGATGGCTCTATTTGCCCGCGTGATGCACGATGCATTTGGGACTTCAGTTGCTGACTGGCAGCAAATTGTGGCCTTCCTTGCGGTTCTATCGATGTTCCTTGGTGCCATTGCTGCGATTGGTCAAACAGATATCAAGCGTCTGATGGCGTACTCGTCCATCGCGCACATGGGTTTTGCTTTGATGGGCCTTGCAGCGGGTACCGCTTTGGGTGTGCAGGCCATGCTGATCTACATGGCTATTTACGTAACTATGAACATCGGGACGTTTGCGTTTATTTTGACGATGAACAAAGAAGGCCAACCCGTGACAAATATTTCTTCGCTGAACAGTTTGGCAAGCCGTGAGCCAGTTCAGGCCTTGGCCATGTTGGTACTGATGTTCAGCCTCGCGGGTGTGCCGCCGATGTTGGGTTTCTTTGGCAAATACGGTGTGCTTGTTGCAGCGGTAGATGCCGGACTGTCATGGCTGGCAATTGCAGGTGTGATTGCATCGGTCATTGGTGCTTTCTACTACCTTCGCATCGTCTACTTCATGTACTTCGGTGAGGCGCAGGACGACATTTCTGTAAAGGCCACGCCGGTGCTGAGGTTGTTCCTTGTCGGTTCTGCTGCGGCAATGCTGTTGGGTGTGATCAACTTGTTCGGAATTGAGGCACCAGCGGCTTGGGCAGCGGCATCACTTGTCAACTGATTGGCCAACAGGCGTCGATTTGATCGAACTGGATCAAGTCGACAGCACAATGGCAGAGGCGGCGCGGCGCGCGCCGTCGCTTATATCTCCCACATGGATAAGGGCCGATGCCCAGTCCGCAGGACGTGGCCGGTCTGGTCGATCTTGGGGGCAGCCCAGTGGTAATCTTGCGGCCACTCTTGTGTTCAAGCCCGATTGTTCGGCCCAGCAAGGGGCGCAGCGCAGTTTTCTGGCAGCCAATGCATTGTTTGATGCCTTAAGCGCGTTTGTTCCTGCGTCCAAGTTGGCGTTAAAGTGGCCCAACGACGTATTGCTGTCGGGCGGTAAAGTTGCAGGAATTTTGCTTGAGGCGTCGGGTGGGGCTCGGTTGAATTGTTTGTCGATTGGCATTGGTGTGAACCTTGCTCATGCACCCGTAATTGAAGACGCCGCATTTGGTCCGACAGCGGTTGCACGGCATCTTGATACGCAGGTTGAGCCTCCCACGCCAATGAACTTCTTGAACATACTTGCGGGGAAATATGAATCGCAAGAAGCGCTTTTTGCGACCGAAGGTTTTGATCACATTCGGGCACAATGGCTGTCACGCGCCGCCCGTCTGGGCGAGGTGATTACCGCCCGAACGTTCCGCGACACAATCACTGGAACCTTTCGAGATGTGGACGCGGAGGGCAATCTTGTATTAGAGACCCCCAAGGGCTGTGAAACCGTCACGGCTGCCGACGTATATTTTTAGGAGGCAAGCGGAATGTTACTGGCTATCGATTGCGGCAACACCAACACTGTCTTCTCAATTTGGGACGGTGAGCATTCCATTGCGAATTGGCGGACCTCGACCGAGCATCAGCGCACGGCGGATCAATACTATGTCTGGCTGTCGACCCTGATGTCTTTCCAGAAAGTCGATGTTGAGATCACGGATGTCATCATCAGCTCAACAGTCCCGCGGGTTGTGTTCAACTTACGGGTGTTTGCAGACCGCTATTTCAATTGTCGCCCGCTTGTCGTGGGACGACCTGATTGTTTGTTGCCCGTGGATGTGCGTGTTGATGGCGGCACCCAAGTTGGACCGGACCGTTTAGTAAACACTGTTGCCGGACACAGCCTTTTTGGTGGTGATTTGATTGTCGTCGATTTTGGGACCGCGACAACTTTTGATGTTGTCGATACGGACGGTGCCTATATCGGCGGGGTCATCGCACCCGGGGTGAATTTGTCGCTAGAGGCGCTCCACCAAGCGGCGGCTGCATTGCCTCATGTGGATGTGACCAAGCCCGAACGTGTGATTGGCACCAACACGGTTGCTTGTATGCAGTCGGGGATCTTTTGGGGTTATGTCGGCCTAATCAACGGCATTTGTGATTGTATCAAAGCGGAACAGGGGCGGCAGATGCGCGTCGTCTCCACTGGCGGGCTGGCCCCGTTGTTCCAACAAGGACATGCGCTATTTGATGAATATGAAGAGTTTTTGACGATGCACGGCCTGACCGTCATCTATAAATACAACAAGGATAATAATACGTTATGAGCAGCGAACGGCTGATTTACCTACCCCTCGGCGGTGCCGGCGAAGTGGGGATGAATTGCTATGTCTACGGATATGGCCCCGAACATAAAGAGCGTCTGATCGTTGTCGATCTTGGTGTGACCTTCCCTGATATGGACAGCACCCCCGGTGTTGATCTGATTTTGCCTGACGTGTCGTGGCTTGTTGAGCGGCGTGACCGTATCGACGGCGTGTTCATCACCCACGCGCACGAAGACCATGTGGGCGCAGTTGGTCACCTTTGGGAACGCCTTAAGGCCCCAATCTATGCCCGTGCGTTCACAGCGAATATTGCCCGCCGTAAGATGGAAGAGCACGGTGCGGATACTGATGCGCTGCACACGGTCAGCCCTTGGCCTGAGACATTTGAGACAGGTCCGTTCAAAGTGGGCTTCGTGCCGATCTCGCATTCGATCCCTGAGAGCTCTGGCCTTGTCATCGACACTCCTGCAGGGCGCATTGTGCACACGGGTGATTTCAAAATTGATACGAACCCCGTCGTGGGAGAGGCGTTTGATCGTGAGTTGTGGTCGTCGTTTGGGACAGTCAAAGCGTTGGTTTGTGACAGCACAAACGTATTCTCGCGCCATGCGGGCCGCTCTGAATCAACGCTGAAACCTGCCATTACGGAACTGATCGCAGAGCAAGAAGGCATGGTGGTCGCGACCACTTTCGCCAGCAATATTGCACGTTTGCAGACATT
Organism: Nereida sp.; assembly: GCF_965655635.1. Classification (NCBI taxonomy): domain Bacteria; kingdom Pseudomonadati; phylum Pseudomonadota; class Alphaproteobacteria; order Rhodobacterales; family Roseobacteraceae; genus Nereida; species Nereida sp. The sequence continues at coordinate 13,076 of NZ_CBFHHE010000016.1, read as the reverse complement.
GGCGGACGCGGGCATTGCTGCAGGGCGTTCTGTCTGCCTCTTGGGCCGTGCCATGGGCAAGATGGTCCAAGCAGGCACAGAAACTGGCATTTTGACGGACTTCCCCAGTACGATTTCTGCAGAAGAGGCGACACAAATTCCCCGCCAAAACGTGATGCTGTTGGTGACAGGTAGCCAAGGCGAACGCCGCGCGGCCTCTGCCCAACTTGCCAACGGTAAGTACCGCGGCATTACCATGAAGGCAGGCGACACGTTCCTGTTTTCGTCAAAAACCATTCCCGGCAACGAGCGCGGTGTTATTAAAATCATGAACCAGTTCAGTGAATTGGGCGTGGATGTGATCGATGATTATTCTGGTGCTTATCACGTGTCGGGGCACGCAAACCGGCCAGATCTGGAAGAGATGCACCAGCTTGTGAATCCACAAGTGGTGATACCAATGCACGGCGAGCACCGCCATCTGCGTGAACATACCAAGCTGTGTACTGCCAAGGGTATGAGCGCAGTTGTTGCTGTAAACGGCACGATGATCGACCTGACCGGCAACGCCCCCAAAGTAGGTGGCTATGTTGAAACGGGTCGTACATATCTGGACGGCTCCGTCAGAGTTGGCATGCTGGACGGCATTGTGCGTGATCGTGTGAAGATGGCGCTGAACGGGCATGTAATTGTCACGGTGATCATCGACGAAGATGGTGAACCGCTTGGTGAGCCATGGTGTGAAGTGAAGGGCATCGCCGAAGTTGGCACATCAAATGCGCCGCTTGTTGATGTTCTAGAGCAGGAACTTGGTCAGCTGATTATGCGGGCCGGTGACCGTACTGTGGCAGATGATGACAAGCTTGAGGAGCAGCTAAAGCGCCAAGCGCGTCGTACCTGCCAGCAAGAGATCGGCAAAAAAGTAGAGGTGACTTGTGTGATTAGCCGCCTCAGCTAATCCTTGCGGAGACCAACGAAAAAGGCTGGAGACCTCGCGGTTTCCAGCCTTTCTTGTTCCTAGTTCGGTTGGCCCCAAGTGTTGTGCCAGCCGCTTTTGTTATTCTTCTTCGTCACCCGCGACAGTAGTTTCATTTACAGGTGCAGATTTAGACGTTTTGGCATCATTAGCGCGACGTTCAGCAAAGCTTTGCGCGATGAACGCAGGAGTGTGATCTCCAAGGCCCTCAAAACGCGGACCGTTGTTGTCATTGCCACCATTACGGCCACGACCGCGTCCGCCGCGTGAACGGCGCTGACGCTCATTTGTGTCGGCTTGGCGTGGGTTGTCTTGAGGCGTGATTGGCTGCTCGGCGTCTTTGTCTGTGTCACCCGTAGGCGCTGTCGCATCCTGAGGTGTTTCCGTTTGCGTCTCAACCACGTCTACCGCAGCTGCCTCGGGCTTTTTGCGTGACCGTGATCGGCTGCGCGACCGTGACTTTGGCTTTGCGTCCGCGTCTGCCGTTGGTGTTTCTGCGGCACCGTCTTTAGGAGCGTCAGCTTGTGCTGATGTCTTTGAGCCTTCGGGCAGATCACCGCGGGGGATTTCCTGCTTCACAAGGCTTTCAATATCCGCGAGGTTTTTCTCATCACGCGGGATGCAGATCATGATTGCTGTTCCGGTGTTTCCCGCGCGGCCTGTCCGGCCGATGCGGTGTACGTAGTCTTCGGCATGTGAGGGAACGTCATAGTTGAACACATGGCTAACGTTCGGCACGTCCAACCCACGTGCGGCAACATCAGAAGCAACCAGGAAACGCAGGGTACCATCGCGGAACGCCGCGAGTGTTTCCATACGCTTGCTTTGCTCCAGATCACCGTGGATAGGGGCTGCATCGAGGCCGTATTTCTTCATGGACTTCGCAACGATATCTACGTCCATCTTGCGGTTGCAAAAGATGATACCGTTACGGCACGCATCTGCTTCACGTTCGATCAGTTGACGCAAAAGTCTGCGCTTTTCACTGTCCTGACGGTCACGGCGCGAGCCTTTGAACATATAAACGGACTGGGTGATATTGTCGTTCGTGGTTGCCGCCCGGGCAACTTCAACTTTGGCCGGGTTCGACAGGAAAGTGTTTGTGATCCGCTCAATCTCGGGCGCCATTGTTGCGCTGAAAAACAACGTCTGGCGGGTGAACGGCGTCAGGCCAAAGATACGCTCGATGTCGGGAATGAAGCCCATGTCGAGCATCCGGTCCGCTTCGTCGATGACCATGATTTTCACGTCTGACAAGATTAGCTTGCCGCGCTCAAAGTGATCAAGCAAACGACCCGGCGTGGCGATGAGAACATCGACACCTTTGTCGATTAGGATGTCTTGTTCTTTGAATGAGACTCCGCCGATAAGAAGAGCTTTGGTCAGCTTGGTGTGCTTGGCGTAGGCGTCGAAATTTTCTGCTACTTGGGCCGCCAACTCGCGGGTCGGGGCCAAGACAAGACTGCGGGGCATCCGTGCGCGGGCGCGGCCACGTTTGAGCATCGAAATCATCGGCAGGGTAAAACTGGCTGTTTTACCGGTACCTGTTTGGGCGATGCCTAGAACGTCACGGCCTTCGAGCGCAGGTGGGATCGCGCCGGCTTGAATGGGGGTGGGGGACGTATAGCCGGTCTCTTCGACGGCTTTGAGGACCTTTTTATCAAGGTTCAGATCAGCAAAAGTTGTCATGTAAATCCGCGTTTAGTGCGGACACGATCTTGGCCCGCCGATTGGTCTGCGCGTGGCCCGGTTTGGCCATGGGATCAACAGCCCCTAAGATGCGCAGGCCAAGGTCTAGGGGATAAGTCCGTGTGGGTCAAACGCCTAAGCCAAGATGACTGATGGCAGGGGGCAATCCACCACGAATGGGTGATAAATGCACCATTTGACCGAACAATGTGGGGTAAATATGCTTGCAGTGCGCCACTTAGACCAACAGACGGCAGGGCAAGAATCGCACTGCCGTCTTGGATAGAGATTGGCGCGCTAAACCATCATTTCTTTGGTGCCGGTCAGGCTGACATCTGGGTAGTCGCGGCCAACGCGGTCAATATCCCACTGCAGGCGGGTCAAAAACACGGTGTCGCCGTCATTGTCCGTTGCGATGTGCTGTTTGTTGGCGGCAACGAATGCGTCAACCGCAGGCTTTTGGCCCTGCACCCATCGCGCCGAGGTGAATTGCGATGCCTCAAAACGCACAGGTAGGCCGTATTCCATCTCAATGCGGCTGGCCAAAACTTCAAACTGCAACGCGCCAACCACGCCGACAATAAAGCCAGAGCCGAATGTGGGTTTGAACACTTTTGCAGCGCCTTCTTCGGCGAATTGCATCAACGCCTTTTCAAGGTGCTTTGCTTTCATCGGATCACCTGCGCGGCAGGTTTGCAGCAGTTCTGGCGCAAAAGATGGAATGCCCGCGACGCGCAAGGCCTCGCCTTCGGTCAACGTGTCACCAATCCGCAACTGGCCGTGGTTTGGAATGCCGATGATGTCGCCGGCCCATGCCTCTTCCGCCAATTCACGGTCGGACGCGAGGAACAGCACGGGGCTTGAAATTGCCATCGGTTTTTTGGACCGCACATGGGTCAGTTTCATGCCCCGCTTAAAGTGCCCCGAGGCTAGCCGAACGAAGGCCACGCGGTCACGGTGTTTTGGATCCATGTTGGCCTGCACCTTAAACACAAAACCTGCCACTTTCTTTTCGTCCGGCGAAATGGCGCGCGGGTCGGCCCTTTGGGGCTGTGGCTCTGGGCCGTATGTGGCGATGCCGTCCATCAGTTCTTGTACGCCAAATGAGTTGATGGCAGAGCCAAACCAAATGGGTGTCATCGTCCCTTCAAGAAGTGCTTGCGCGTCAAGCGGGGGCATCAATTCGCGCGCCATTTCGATCTCTTCCAAGAACGTTTCCAACAGGTCAGCGGGGACCAGTTCGGCCAGTTTTGGATCGTCGAGGCCTTTGATCTTTACGGCTGAGGCGACTGTGTTTCGGTCTGCGCGGTCCATCAACTGTAGCTCGTCGCGCAAAATGTCATAACATCCGATAAAGTCCCGACCGCGCCCAATGGGCCACGATGCAGGGGTGACATCAATCGCGAGGTTTTCTTGAATTTCGTCAATAATCTCGAAAGTATCGCGGCTTTCGCGATCCATTTTGTTACAAAATGTCAAAATGGGCAGATCACGAAGGCGGCATACTTCAAACAGCTTTTGGGTTTGGCTTTCAACGCCTTTTGCCCCGTCGATCACCATCACGGCCGCGTCGACAGCGGTTAGGGTGCGGTAGGTGTCCTCGGAAAAGTCCGAGTGACCGGGCGTGTCGACAAGGTTGAACCGGTAGCTGTCCTCGCCTGTGGTGAAATCGAACGACATGGCCGATGCGGAAACCGAAATGCCGCGATCTTTTTCCATCTGCATAAAGTCCGAGCGGGTGCGGCGCGCTTCACCTTTTGCCCGTACTTGTCCCGCCATCTGGATCGCACCACCATAAAGCAAAAACTTCTCGGTAAGTGTGGTCTTACCTGCATCGGGGTGGCTGATGATCGCGAAGGTGCGGCGGCGCGCAATTTCGGGCGCAAGGACAAGCGGTGTATCTAACATAGGCCCGCTATAGCGCCCCTGGGGGGCTTGGGAAAGTGGGATATTGCGGCGCGCGTTTGGCCGCTAGCTGCCCGAAGCGCGGCGCAGTAACTCAACAGCATTTCCCGTGAGCATCCCTTCTGGAATTTCAAAGCTTAGGTCTGTTGCAGGCCCATCGGTTATATGCCGCTGCATCAGTGTTTTGGCCAAAGGTTTCGGGATCATACTGCAGGCGCTGGCATCCATTTGCATGGATTCCGCCGCGATACCTTCTGCATAGATGATGTGGTGCTGATCCAAGAGTAGTTGATAATAATCTGCAAAGCCCCCCGCCTCTTGAACAACGGATGTACCGTTGATGAGGTGGCGTGCTTGGACCATCACTTCGGCGCGCCCTGTGCCAATTTCGTCATGGCGTTGATAGATGAATAGGCGGTGATGGGGGCTGATCCGCAGATCGGCTGAGTTATTCAGCACACCCTTTTTTATTAATACGGGCGCCATTGTGCTGTTTGCGCGTTCCGTACGCTGGCCGGTCTAGCGGATTTCTTGCGCACCGCCATCTCGCGTTAAAACACGGTCGCCAACCGCCAGCTTTTCAACCGCGCGCTGTTCGCCTGAGGCCATTGTGATACGTGTGCCGCTGAAAAAAGCAGCTGCTATCACGCGGTTAAGGCGTTGATCTAGATCTGTACGGGTGGTGCCTACTAACGTGTAGGGGATTTTACGTTCAATTATGCCGAGCGGCAGCAGCAGTATTTGTTCAAGCCCGCCGCCGATGACCTCGACCAGAACAATCAACTCAAGGGTGTGACCGTCAGGTGCCATCAGCGTCATGGCGCTGTCGACGGCAAGGGTTGACCCGCATGTCCCAGTTTTGACATTGCATGGATGCTAAAGGTGCTTTGTCCGACCGCGTGTGTGTTGTTCACCGTAAGTTTGTGCAGTGCTGCAATGCCGCTAAGTTCATAGACATCTTTCAGCAGCACATCTTCGGCCAAGCCCATTTCTTCGCCGTGGTTAACGCCGGAAGTCACGCGCAACGCAGCTGCTTTCATGACCGAAAAAGATTGAACGCGGGAAGGCATTTGGGTGGGCTCTCACTCATTAGACTGTTGGGCGCGGATGATGGTTCACCGACGCGCCGTATTACTAACTACAGTGTCTTGGTTAAGATTTTGTCAGCTTTAGGACAATGCAAAGGCATATTTTGTGACGCGCAGTTATAAATTGAACGCGTGCAGGGAAATAATGTTCAATTCGGTGCAAAACCCACTGGTGCGCAGCGCGCTCAAGTGAGAAGTTGCTGGCCACGGCAACACAAATCTAAAGGCAGAGATGACATGGATTTAGGACTACGCGGAAAGCGCGCGCTCGTATGTGCCTCCTCCAAAGGGCTGGGGCTTGGATGCGCCGAGAGTTTGGCTGAGGCTGGTGTCGATTTGGTAATGAACGCACGGGGTGAAGAGGCTTTGGAAGCCGCTGCCGCCGATATTCGTGCGCGTTTTTGTGTGAGTGTGACAACAGTCGTGGCCGATGTGACTACGCAAAACGGCCAGGCTGATGTTTTGGCGGCCTCTGAAGGTGTCGATATTTTGGTCACGAACGCCGGTGGTCCCCCTCCTGGTATGTGGACCGATTGGGAGCGCGATGACTTCATTGCAGCACTTGATGCAAATATGCTGGCGCCGATTGCGTTGATGAAAGCACTGCTACCCTCCATGATGGAAAAAGGCTGGGGCCGCGTGGTCAACATTACATCCGTATCTGTCAAAGCACCGATCGCCGTCTTGGGTCTGTCCAACTCTGCACGCGCGGGTTTGACGGGGTATGTGGCCGGTACGGCACGTCAGGTGGCTGGCCACGGTGTGACCATCAATAACCTTATGCCTGGTATCCATGCCACAGATCGTGCGATCGCCCTTGATACTGGCGTGATGAACGCGCAGGGCATATCCATGGATGAGGCTAAAGCGCAACGCGCGGCGACTATTCCAGCTGGCCGCTACGGCACGCGACAGGAGTTTGGCGCTGCTTGTGCATTTATGTGTTCGCAACACGCGGGCTTCATGGTGGGGCAAAACATCTTGCTTGATGGTGGCGCGGTGAACGCGACCCTCTGATCATTTGATCTGGTACGAATTTTGAGAAGGGCGGGGTGTCAAACAAGGCATCCCGCCTTTTGCATTTATTGCACAGGTTTTCATTCGACTGCGTGCGACATGTTGAAAAGCCGCAATGTCTTGGCAAGGTGCGGTGCGGTTGCTATGTGCGAAGCCGAGCCTGATTGTTTTGCTCGGAAATAGGATACATCGCATTCATGCCCACATCCGCAGCCACAGATGCGCCGCGTCTCGAAGTGACAAACCTGAACCGCAGCTTTGGCGGTCGTAAGGTTGTGGACGACGTATCCCTTAGTGTCGCGGCAGGGCAGGTGACGTGCCTTTTGGGGCCGTCTGGCTGCGGGAAATCCACGACCCTGCGCATGATTGCCGGCGTTGAGATGCAAGACAGTGGCAAAATTATGGTCGATGGTGAGCTTGTGTGCGACACCGTCACGCGTGTTCCGGCCGAGGCCCGCTCTATCGGGCTGATGTTTCAGGACTTTGCTTTATTTCCGCACCTCACGGTTGCTGGCAACATCGCCTTTGGCCTGCGGGGATCGCGCGCGCAAAAGGCCGAGCGGGTTAATCATTTGCTTAAACGCATTGGCTTGCCCCACTATGCGGATGCCTATCCGCATCAACTGTCTGGCGGCGAGCAACAGCGCATCGCTTTGGCCCGTGCGTTGGCACCACAGCCGAAAATTATGCTGATGGATGAGCCGTTCTCCGGCCTTGATAACCGCCTGCGTGATGACATCCGCGATGAAACCCTTGAGGTACTTAAGGAAGAAGGCACCGCCGTTTTGTTGGTCACACACGAACCTGATGAGGCGATGCGCATGGCCGATGAAATTGCTCTCATGCGCGATGGCGTGATCGTGCAGCGCGGTGCGCCTTATAACGTGCACATGCGTCCCGTGGACAAAGACGCAGCTGCTTTTTTCAGTGATCTTAACATCGTGCCAGGGCGCGTTCATGGCGGATTGGTCGAGACTGCCTTTGGGCAGTTTCTGGCCCCTGCAGTGCCTGAGGGTGGTGAGGTCGAGATTGTTATTCGCCCACAGCACATCAAAATTGATTTTGACCGGCAAGGTGCTGGGCCGAACCCGACACCCCAAACTGGTGTCCCTGCGCGCGGCGTGGTTGAGCGGGCACGATTTATGGGCAAGGATTCACTCGTCGAATTCCGGATGGATTTTGACGGTTCAATCCTAAAGGCGTCCGTGCCTTCGGTGTTTTTGCCCAAAAAGGGTGTGCCTTTGTGGCTGATGCTGCGCCGTGACCGGTGCTTTGTATTTCCTAAGTAACGACGTGTTTTGCCTCTAAAGGGTAATTTTGCGTTCTGCGTAATCCGCAAGGGTTTTGCCTTGTTCTTCCACGAAAAGCCCAGGAAGAATTGAACATTCTGTAATAAGGTCGGCGCGCAACTCGTTGAATTCATGGGAAGTTTCGTTCCACACGACGCACGTCCAAACGCGCCCCCAATAATCTAGCTGTAGCGGGCGGACCACAATGTCTGTGCCGTCGTAATGTAGCTTCAGTTTTTGACGGGCACGAATTGCCTGGCGTAGCTGCGGTAAATGCTGAAATCCACGGGCGGCATCTGCGAACGGATAAATGGCAAAGCCCCAAGAGGCCGGCGCGCTGGTACGTTCTTCGGGCAACACTGCGTCGATCTTGGCGGACAACGTTCGTGCTGCTTCGGACAGATCATCGTCCGCAGCCTCACCCACAACCTGAAGGCCGACGTGCAGCGCCTCAAGCTCGGTCAAAGACAGGTTCAGCGGGGGAAGCGTAATGGCCGCCGTCACCCAATACCCTACACCGCGCTCCCCCTGAACGGGCACACCACTGGCGGCAAGCGTTTCCATATCGCGGTAGATAGTGCGCTCGGAGACATCCATCGCGCGGGCCAAATCAGCGGCACGGTGTAATTTCCCATCACGCAAATGGGTAATCAATCGGTAGAGACGGTCCTTACGCATGATTCGTACTTTCTTCCTCAGTGGTTCGTAATTTTAGGAATGAAATCTGCATTCCTGCCATTTATCTGACAGTTGACAGGTTTTTGTCATGAGAAACACCAAAAAGGCAATTTAATGGCTAGTTTATCGCTGGCGAGGGCGCGTAAATGCGCGTACTTCTTGAGGCCGGACATAGATAGATGCGCAACCAAGCGCGAAGGAGTTTAGACATGTTGAACAACATTGGCCCCATGGGTTTCTTGCTGATTGCAGTCGTCGTGTTGGTTTTGTTTGGCCGCGGCAAAGTATCGTCATTGATGGGCGAAGTAGGCAAAGGCATCACCGCGTTCAAAAAAGGCGTCAAAGACGGCACCGAAGAGCTTGAGCAAGAGCAGGCGGACGCAGCAAAAGACGTCACACCTGAGACTGAAAAAGACAAAGCCTGATCCGCGCGTGCGGGTAATGCTTGTAAAGGATTTGTAGATGTTTGGACTTGGCTGGGGCGAAATGATCGTCGTGGGTGTGGTGGCGTTGATCGTTGTAGGGCCTAAGGATCTGCCGCAGATGTTCCGTACATTGGGGCGGTTCTCCGGCAAGGCCAAAGGCATGGCGCGCGAGTTCACATCAGCGATGAACCAAGCGGCAAATTCAACAGGCGTTGGGGATGTGGCCCGCGACTTTCAGGACATGACAAGTAAGAAGGCGCTTGGTCTGGACAAGCTTGATCAAGCCTCTCGCGCGTTTGAGGCATGGGACCCGCTGAAAGACGGAGACGAGGGCGAGCCGTCACTGTCGCCCGAGCGCAGTGATGCGGCTGCAAAAATTCACGCCGCTACTAAAATTAAAGAAGCCGAAAAACGTGCAGAGGCCGCGCGGGCTGCGCTAGCTGAGGCCGAGGCAGAAGTGGCTGCAGCAAAACCTGCGACCACTGTGACGCCAAGCGCACAAAGTAAATCCGAAGGTGACGCATGAGCGATACATCCCAAGCCACCGAAGCCGAAATTGATGACAGTGCGGCACCTTTGATTGAACACCTGACTGAGCTGCGAACACGGCTCATTCGTAGTGTGGTGGCTTTTTTGGTGGCGATGGTCGCATGTTTTACGATCGCCGAGCCGATCTTGGAATTCCTCGCTGAACCGATTGCGGACATTCTACGTTCGCGCGGTGAAGACCCGCGGTTGATTTTCACAGCACCGCAGGAGAAGTTCTTTGTCTTGATCCGGATTTCGGTCATCGCGGGCTTTGCCTTTAGCTTCCCAGTCATTGCATTCCAACTTTGGCGCTTTGTTGCGCCGGGTTTGTACAAGACCGAGCAAAACGCGTTTTTGCCATTCATCATCGCAAGCCCTGCGCTTTTCATGTTGGGGGCTTCGTTTGCGCACTACGTTGTGACGCCGCTGGCGATGAACTTCTTTATCGGCTTTTCTGATGTCATCCCGTCCCTCGCAGGATTAGTCACTGGTGAGGCGCCACAGGCTAACAATGAGTTAAGCACAGTCTTTCTGGGCTCTGTGCGTGAAAGCTTGGATGTATCTCTGAAATTTATTTTCGCATTCGGTCTGTGTTTCCAGTTGCCTGTTTTATTAACCTTAATGGGCAAGGCAGGCTTGGTCAGCGCCGCCGGTCTGCGGGCTGTGCGCAAATACGCTGTTGTGGGCATTCTGGTGCTGGCGGCTTTGGTCACGCCCCCTGATGTTGTGACGCAAGTTATCCTGTTCGTGGTGGTCTATGGTCTTTACGAGATTTCTATCTGGCTGGTCCAAGGTGTAGAAAAGCGCCGTATTCAGAAGATGAAAGACGAAGGTCTCTGGGACGAAGAGCTGCACGGTGAAGGCGGGACGGACGAAAAAGAGAACCGGTGATGACGACGACTTTACCCACCGATGCGCTTGAACGGATTGCGCAGGCGCTTGAGCGTATGTCGCCCCCGCCTGTTGCAAAACCTGATTTAGATGCTGCAAGCGCCTTTGTCTGGTCGACCGAGCCTGATTGCTTGGTCCCCGTCGCAGATGTCGCGCGGGTGCCGTTAGAACTCCTGCTTGGGGTGGATCGGGCGCGGGACACTTTGTTGGCCAACACAAAGCAGTTCGCGGACGACATGCCAGCAAATAATGCGTTGTTGTGGGGCGCGCGGGGCATGGGGAAATCCAGCCTTGTCAAAGCCGTACACGGCGCTGTTCATGCTGAAAATACTTTGTGTAAGCTAGTCGAGATTCAGCGCGAAGACCTTCCGACAATCGGGCGGTTGCTTGAGCTGCTGCGCGATGCTCCCGAGTGTAGGTTTATTCTGTTTTGCGATGATCTCAGCTTTGGCCACGATGATGCCCATTACAAATCGCTCAAGGCGGTGTTGGACGGCGGGGTGCAAGGCCGCCCTGATAATGTGGTGCTGTATGCGACGTCAAACCGTCGCCATCTGATGCCGCGTGACATGATCGAGAACGAGCGTGGCGGTGCGATTAATCCAGCTGAGGCCGTGGAAGAAAAAGTCAGCCTGTCGGACCGTTTTGGACTGTGGTTGGGCTTTCACGCTTGCGGCCAAGATCAGTTTCTCGCGATGATCCGCGGATACTGTGATGCCTTCGGTGTTGAGATGGGTGATGCAGAGTTACGTGCTGAAGCTATTGAATGGCAAGCAACGCGTGGCAGTAGATCTGGACGCGTTGCTTGGCAGTATTTTACCGATCTCGCAGGACGCAAAGGCGTCTCGCTTGCAGGCTAAAGGTGGTTAACAGCGCACCTGATTAGGCCGATTTACTTTGGCAGATACGGCGCGGGATTAACGCTACCGAAGCCTTTGCGGACTTCAAAGTGCAAAAAGCTTGGACTTGTTGCACGCACTTTTGCGATGGTCTCGCCGCGCTTTACCTTGTCACCTTTTTTGACCCGCAAACCGTCCACATTTGCGTAAACAGTGATTAGACCATCGCTGTGGCGCATGATGATAATCGGGATTTGGTCTGTGTCTTTGCTGATCAAGATCACCTGACCTGCGTCGGCTGCCGTAACATTTGTGCCCGCTGGCGCACCGATGTCGATGCCTTCGTTTACGTTCTTTTTGTACTCGCGAATGATTGAGCCGCGCACGGGGTACAAAAAGCGCGCCGTTGCGGCAGCCGGTGTTGTGCTGGTGCCCAAATCTGGCGCTTGGGTTGTTGCGTCTTGTGCGTTAGCGGCGCTGGGCACATCACTTGGCAGGGGGGTCGCCGCCGATGGCGGCGTCGGGGCGTTTGAACCCGCACCTGGTTTGGTGGCATTTGCGGCTACTGGGGCAGGGGGTGCTACGGGGATCAACAAAAACTGCCCCTCACGCACGGCCAAGTCCGATCCAAGGCTGTTCCAATCTGCAAGTGAGCGGACGTTGACGCCGTAAAGGCGCGCGACCGAAAACGCAGTTTCGCCACGCTCAACACGGTGGCGGATAGGCTCCACGCCCGTTTGAGGCAATGCAGATGCCGTTGGTGCAGCGCCTGCTTGGGCCTCTGCTTTGTCGATTGCGCTGCTGGCAAGTGTTGTTACGTCAACCGATGATGGTGCACGTATTGGCCCGGTGGCTGATGCACCTGTGGCGGCTGAAGGCTCTGCCACGCGATTGGACAGGGCCACAACCTCACCACTGCGCAAGGGGTCGCTAGGGCGAATGCCGTTAAAGCGCGCCAGCTCATTAGCATTAACGCCAATTCGGTCCGCGACGGCCTGAAGTGTGTCGCCATCACGTGCGACAGCAACTTGATAGTTGGGATAACTGATGATGCCACGGTTATCAGGCTCGGGACGGGATGCTGAGGCACCGCGCGCGGCGGATGATGTGTCAGCGCCGTTGCCAGTAAGGCCGCGCAAGTCAAAATCCAACTGTTTGACCTGCTCGCAACCTGCAACAAGGGCAAGGGCCGAACATAAGACAACTGCTTTTGCTGGCATTGAAAATTTCGTGGCGTACATGGCCTGTTCCTCAATATGCTGTGCTATGGTCGTTTCCCATAGCGTAACTGCTCAATTTACGGGCCTTTTGGCCTCTGTTTTGGTGTGCCGCGCTAATTTAGTCGCGACTGACCCCTTCAAGTAGAGGTACGAACCGCACGTCGCGCAGTTCGGTATAGTCAAATCCGTCTTCGCCGCGAATAACCTTCACGAGGGTCTGAACCGTCTCGGCCTGTCCGCAGGGTACAACCATGATACCCCCGATTTTCAATTGCGCCAAGAGGGGGCCTGGGGGGTCTTCGGCGGCGGCGGTGACAATGATGCGATCAAAGGGCGCTTGGTCGGGCAAACCACGGCTGCCGTCCGCGGTGACAGCGGTAATGTTGCGAAGGTCCAGCGCCTCAAAAGTGGCGCGTGCATCATCGACAAGGCGCTTGTGACGATCAACGGTGAACACCCGGCGCGCCAGATGAGATAGAATTGCGCCTTGATAGCCAGAGCCAGTACCAATTTCGAGAACGTGATGGCGTGGACCTACGTCAAGTGCTTGGG